>NZ_LARE01000057.1:0-19014 GCF_000980245.1 Odoribacter sp. N15.MGS-14 | reverse complement strand
GCGCATGGTTTAACATGGGACTCAGGGGAAATATTTTGAATTGTATCATGAGCTTGTTTTATGATTTTTGTATTCAAACCGACTTAAAGCCTGAATAAATCAATGAAATTAGTTGTAACCGGAACCCGTGGAGTGCCGAATATCATGGGCGGTGTCGAAACACATTGCGAGGAATTGTTTCCCCGTATCGTCAGGAAAGGTTTCGATGTTTATCTGATCCGGCGCAAAAAGTATGTCCGAGATTCTTTAAAAGAATATAAGGGAATACAGTTGATAGATATTGCAGCTCCCAAGAAGAAAGCATTCGAAGCCATTGTTCATACGTTTTTGGCAGTATGGAAGGCAAAAAGGCTTCATGCAGACCTGATCCATATACATGCCATCGGGCCGGCACTTTTAGTTCCATTGGCCCGCTTTCTGGGGCTGAAAGTGGTATTTACTCATCATGGACCGGACTACGAGAGGGCCAAATGGGGCTGGCTGGCAAAATCTTTTTTGAAACTTGGGGAAAGGTTGGGATGCCGCTATGCGCACGAAGTGATCGTTATATCGCAGGTAATCCAAAAACGGGTTGCCGACCAATACGGACGCCAAGATACGCATCTGATCCGTAACGGGGTTCCCCTCCCCGATTTTGTGGAAGACACAACCTATCTGGAGGAATTGGGAATTGAGGACGGCAACTATATTCTTTCCGTCGGGCGTTTTGTCCCTGAAAAGAACTATCACCGGCTGATACGTTGCTTTGCTTCCGCTTCTTCCGGAACATGCAGACTGGTGCTGGCGGGAGATGCCAATATAAATGACAGGTATTCCACAGACCTGAAACAGATGGCCTTGAAGTATAAGGTGGTGCTGACCGGATTTATTCAGGGAAAGAAACTGCATTCCCTGCTTACACATGCCAGGTGCTTTATCCTGCCTTCCTCGCATGAAGGACTGCCGATTGCTTTATTGGAAGCCATGACCTACCGGTTGCCGGTCATTGTCAGCAATATTCCCGCCAACGCAGAGATAGGACTTGACCAGGAAGCATATTTTCAGGTAGATGATGAACTACAGTTGACAGAAAAAATAAAAAAGGCCATAGACACTCCTCTTCAAAGAATTGATTATCTCATGGATGATTACAACTGGAATGTAATTGCAGAACAAGTGAGTGAGGTTTATAAAAAAGTAATATGCTAAAGCACGGATCGGTGCGGCAGTAATAAACTGGTAACCGAACTCCTGCGCGGTTCAGCAACCCTGCGATAAGCAGCGGAAGAAATAAAAATATCACCTAAAAAAAGGGCTTTCCGGTTCATGAAAAGTGGAAAGCCCAGGTACTTGATAAGTACAGATTATTATTCAAACACAAGTATGTCCATAAGGGTTCCCTGCGTTTTCACAACCGGAGCAGAACTACATTGATCTGTTTTACGATTATAGGTGAAAATTCCCGTTCCATTTTGCTCCGTTGCCAAACCAAAAAGGATGTCATCCCCGTATTTATTTATAGCACAACTATATCCATTCGTACGAGGAAGATTCAACGCTTTCATCGTACAATGATATAAATCGGCTTTCAAACAGTAGTTCGTTTTCTCGTTGATGTAATCAGGACTGGCACTGGCAAATGCCGGACAATAAGCCAGGACGTACAATTCTCCATTTCCGGCATAAAAGTTAGAAATAGAATACTGCAATTTGCCCCCTTGAACTCCTTCCACGTTCATGTCAGTCATGTTAAAACAGTAGTCCGGATCAAATTCCGTCGCCCCCTTTTTAATCCGTAATAATCCGAATTTCTGATCCGGAACATAACCATAAGATCCCCAACAAGTCACGTAAAGATCCCCTTTTTCATCTATAAACATACCGCAATCAAAAATAGATGCCGCGGAAAGTCTCGTGTCATGAATGATCTTTTCCGGCGTATCGGTAGCCTCATCAATGATCAGGACATGCGCACCACTTTTACAAATAGGCATCTGGTCAAATTCTCCACATCCGACATAGAGTTTCCCATCCCGCAGGATCAACCCCAGCGGGTTCGGAGTACTACTTCCGTCGAGTCCGTATTCAGGCCTGGCAACATTAATTTCCCCTGTTTTCACCATGGTCGTCGGGTTAAATATAATGATCTTGTTATCGTTCGGAGCGGATGCATAAGCTTTCGTGGCCGAAACGAAAGCAATAGAAGCGCACATGGGAGCAGCCGTCGCCACTTCCAAACGTCCTTCCACTTTCAAAGTTCCATCATCTTGCCGGGAGTATTTTACAATCGTACCCTCCGAAGTCCCAGGCACGTAGAATACCCAATCACGATAAGACATCAGATAAGGAGTAATTTTGGTTTCAACCGCATTTGCGAAAGACATCGTTCCGGCCTTCATATCCTGTATAGGAACGATATATCCCATATCCGCCTGCGGTTGCATGTTAATACCTACGATAATCGATGCTTTACCCTCATTTTCATCATCATCTTTGTTGTCATCCGTACATGACGTTACAAACAAGGCTGTACACAGAAAAGCCCCCAGAATAAAGAAATTGTTTTTCATTGTGATTTATTTATTTATATACTTCAAATGATCAGGCACATTACCATTTTAACGTCGTGAACCGAATCTTCGCCATGACTGTCCGGCCCGCCAACGGATAATTGAAATTAGTCATCTCATCCGTATCAAACAGATTATGGCATTCCACGCCAAACAAAACTTTCCGGTTCATGATCCCGTACTCCAGCCCCACCGTGTGCAGGCAAGCAGAGGGTATCTTATAATCCTGATGGCGGCTAAGCTCATATCCATAATAGTATTTATCCGTGTAGCCGCCCTCGTAATACGCCCTGGCATACTGTCCTTTACCCCCAAAGGGATTATCTTTCCGGTAATCCAGCATCCAGTTGAAAAAGAGAATCGGGATATGAGGCAATTGCATTTTATAGGTCTCACTCTCGGTGTTTGTCCCCGCTATATATTTCGAATAATCCAAAGATTTCTGCCAGGTAGCATTAAATGATACAAACCAGTTACGGTCAATATCCCATTTGATTTCACCGTCCACTCCGTACAACAGAGCCTCGCCCAGATTCTGGTATTTGGAATACCCCACAACAGAGGTCAGATACATCATGTTCTTCACTTGCATGATATACCCGTTCGACTCGAATTGTAAACGGGAATTTGCATTATAGTAACGGTCGAACATGATACCCAGATTATAATTATTAGCTTGTTCGGCTTTCAGCTCCGTACTTGTCAGCGTCGTTACACGATCCCCCAAAGCCTCCTCGTAACGGGGAAGGCGGAAATTATGTTCCAAAGCAAATTTCATCAGCCAATGAGAAGATAAATCGTATTTCAAAGCAAGACTATACCCCCAATACTGATCGGATTTATGCGTCTCTGCCGGAACGGCATCTCCCGGATAAGCCAGGTTCACTGTTTTTCCTCCTAAACGATAATAATAATGCCGTCCCGTCAGCACCGATGTCAAACGTCCTTGAAACCACTTGTTCTGTAAAGCGACGGAACTGATCATTCCCGATATATTCGATTTCAAACCGCTATAATCCTTTTTCAGAAACCGGTCGGCAACGGTGTCCCGGGTTTCATTGCTCACGTAACGGAAATCATTATTCATATTGACCAGCATTCTGTCCGGGATCAAATGATATTGCAAGTTCAGGTTATAACGATAATCCATCATCCCGTCATCCGACAAATTCGGGACATATCCCACTTCTCCGCCATATGTGTTGGGAACACGGCCACCATAAAAATCATAAAGGAAAGACGAGGTGTCGATCAAAGCAGTATGCGTATAAGTAACCATCCCATTGAATTTCAAATCCAGCTTCCCGAACAAAAAATGTTTTTTCTCCAGCTTGGGGTTTACACCGGCTGTCCAGATTTTTGTCCGGGCATGACGGATATTCGTTTGTATACCCTGGGTTTCTTTATAACTGTAATACCCGACAAATTCCAACTCGGCCTTGTCGAAGTAATGATCCAGAAACTTAAGTGTCGCCCCGAATTCCCCCATTTTCAAGCGGTCATGATCCCGTTTGATTTTCAAATCACTGACATAGGGAGAAGTGATTGTGTAATCATTTCTGGCAAAGGTCCCTCCCGCGAAAAGAGTAAAAGCCATATTTGCTTTATCAAAATAATGAGAAATACAAGCCGTAGGATTATGCACGCCGTAAGACTGGTAGCTATACGACAAATCATAATACCCGTGTTCGGCATCTATCGTCACCACATTAACCGCACTTCCTAACCCATCTCCCCCGAATTCAGGCGGAACAATCCCCTTGTATATCTCGATACGGTCGATGAATTGCAAAGGAATATCATTAATGGAAAAACTACCATCCGGGGTATTCAGGGCATAGCCGTCCATATAGATCTGAACCCGGTTTCCTTCCAATCCCCGGATATTAACTTTTGTTTGGTTACCGACACCACCTGTTTGCCGTAGTTTTACCCCTGTCTGATGATTCAACACCTCCGTGATCGTAGTCCCGCGTCCTGCCAATTGTTTCCCATCAATAACGGCAACCGGGGTTCCCTGGCGTTTCACTTCATGGATCTCTTTCCTCTCCCCTTTAGCTGCAACGACCACCTGGTCAAGGGATTTCATATCCATCTGCATATAAACCTCCAGCTTCAGGTCTTTGTTTGCCTCAACCTTCACTTTCCTGATGACATCTTTCATACCTACAAACGAAAAATGAAGTTCGTATTCCCCGGCAGGAACATTTTTAAAAAAGAATTCGCCCCGTGCATTTGTCCCCGTTCCCTTCTTTAGAAAAGGCATTACGATATTTACTCCCGCGACAGGCGTGTCATCAGAAGAATCCTTCACGATCCCGGAAATCGTCTGCCCGTTAGAGAAAAGAATATTGCCAACCATAAAATAGATCAAAATATAAAAACACTTCATAACCCACACAAATTAATTAATAATTAGCACCCTAAAACAAGTTTTAAAAAACAAACACTAAAAACATCAAATAATTGTGCGAAAATAGACGGCAAATCCATTGGCAACAATCCCTATTAATAGGGATTATTATTGCAAACTACCTACTAATGGTATTTCGGATGGCTATTTGATCGATTTCACCGGGCCGCCTCTTCTATTATACCGATATAGTGATTTGTATGACTCACCCTCAGAAAGCCAGTCTTTCGGCACTATTTTTTTCAGATTTATTTGGGAGAAGACAAAAAAAGACGTAGTTTTGTGCCGTCAAAATACTGTCCAATGGTGTAATGGCAGCACAACAGATTCTGGTCCTGTTTGTCCAAGTTCGAATCTTGGTTGGACAACTTTGAAAACCTGACGTAAAGTCAGGTTTTATTCGTCTCCCGATTATTTCAATATTCGGGTATCAATCCGAACTACTTATCGGTCAAGTATTCTATCTAATAATTCAAAAGATAAATTTTCCGCTATTTGTGATCTTTATTCGAAGAAGTATAAAAAAGAAAAGAACAAAAGGAAGATTACTGTTCGACAATCATGTTGTTGTGTATGTACAAATAAGGGATGTATGAGTGTATGAATTATCTCCTATTGCGACGCTCCTTGCGGATTCTAAAGGAAAGATATCAAACCAGTAATCTTACCCTCTGTTCTTCCTTTCCGATGTTACAAATATAAGAGATCAGTCCCATTTCTAACTTATATAAAAAATATTATCTTTTACACATTCAATTTCAACGCAGATTTTTTTTCAGAATAAAGGTTTGTCTCACTTCAGAAGGAGTCATTCCGAACCAAATTTTACAAAATTTATTCAAATGTACGGATGAGGCAAAGTTAAGTTCGTCAGCCAATTCCTTTAGGTTTACCTCACTGGTCATCAGGCGGTGTTTAATATATTCGGCTTTCTGTCGCTGCATCCACTGATAAACCGTCTCGCCGAAAACATCTTTAAATTTCTTTTGAAACACTCCCTGGCTATATCCACATAGTTCTGCAAATTCACCGGCACTCTTTACATGTAGATAATAGTCAACGACCAGTTTTTTGAACTCCATATTTTTCCCCAATAGAGGATAAAAAAGCATAGCCAATTCATCCGAAGTATAGTAAGCATGCAAAATAATAAACAATTCCTGAATTTTTCTTGAAGCCAAATCAGCCATAGGAACCTGATTTTGTTCATAATTCTGCATTAATTGCAGAAAACGGTCGAGTGATTCACGAATCTCCAATTCCCGGAATTCATATTTTATCAAAGAGAAAAAAGGAGTCAGATTTTGAAAGATATATTTATCACAACTATGATTCAAAGTGCCGAACCCCAAAATAATGAGTTCGACCGTCGATACGGCTTTACATACACATCGGGAAAGGGGAGTCAGCAAGATCATGTTTCCACCGGAAATAAGCCTGGGATACAAATCTCCATAGATCACTTCCATTTCTCCATGAAGAATAAAAACCAGATTATTATTTTTATCTGCCTTATTTCTTTGAAAAACAGTATCTTTTTCAAACTTAAAATAAGAGAATTTATTCTTTAAATCAGATTTGATATAACAAATAGTATCACTTCCCATTTTCAACTTATAGATCAATGTGTTCTCCCGTCATTTTTTGTTCTTCTATAAATTTTGTCGGGGTCATTCCCAACCATTTTTTACAGAATTTTGTAAAGTGAGCCGGTGAAGAAAAACCAAATTCATAAATAATCTCTTTGAGGTTTACCTCCTCTCCACTCAAACGTTCTTTAAGCCGATCGGCCTTTTTGCCCAATATCCATTGGTATATCGGTTCATCGAAGATTTCTTTGAATGCCCGTTTGAAACTACTGACCGAATAACCACAGATCTGAGCCAATTCTGCCACAGACTTCACATGTAAACAATTATCTTCGATCAATTTTTTCAAATCTCCCTCTTTGTGCAAAGAAAGGGTATAAAAAAAATAAGACAATTGTTCTTTAGAGTAACAAGACTTCATCAAAACAAATAGTTCTTCCTGTTTTTCTTCGAACAAATACCTGCAATCCACCCCATCTTCCAGGTACACGGTCAACATTTCCACAAATCCTTTCAGCAGCTGGTTTAAAGGTAAGATTTCCAATAATTCCCCTCTCCCCTCCAAACATCCAAGCTCCGAAACTGTTTTCAAGCAATATTCAGTGGGACGGTCAGAAATAAAGTACAAAAATTCAAGTGGAGTAAAAGCTTTCAATTTACCTTTCAAAGCAGGCAACAAAAACATCTCTCCGGCTTCAACGAATACTACCTCGTCTTCAATAGACACACAAGCTTCACCACTTAATAAAAATATCCAGCAAATGCCCGAAGTTTTCCATTTTTCCCATACAAAACCTTTCTCAAATTTCACCTGTTCAAAAAAGACCAACTCACTCCGTTCATAATTATTACAGGTTGCCTCTTTATTACAACAGTAAACACGATCGTTACTCATAATTTAACTATATACATGAATACTAAGAGCTAACAAACATAAAATAAAACTTTCAGTCAAGTTAAATTTAATTATAAGTTACAAACAAGAGGCATGAAACATTCACGTATTCTGTGTTTTACATAACTTCACTCACTCCTTTTCAACAAAGGTAAGATTAAAAAAAACAAATCAAAAGATGTTCTGATTTAATTTCATTCTTTTTCCGGCAAATAAATCTTTCCATGAAAGTGTGCAGAAAAGTCACTGAAACGTGTTCAGACTTATAATTAGTTCTTAAAGTTGCTCCTTCGTCGCTCAAAGTCCATAAAATCGACGGACTTTATAAACCAATTAATTCGGCTTATAAACAACAAAGCATCCGAAGTTTCGAATAAAAAAACATTATTTCTTTTGGAATAAAAATATTAAAGCGTATATTTGCACCGCCAAACCGTAAAAGTGTTGGTTCAGTAGCTCAGCTGGATAGAGCAACGGCCTTCTAAGCCGTAGGTCGTGGGTTCGAATCCCGCCTGAATCACAAAAGCAGCAATTTGAAATTGCTGCTTTTTTCATTTCATTGTTGGCCATTTACCTTCGGCTCAACCGTATCTGACTTTCAAGGGCCTGTCTGATGACCCAAAAGCCAGATAGCCTCCTTTTCCTGTTGCCCTCCCCCAAAATCTCTCATCACCGTAAATATGCGGTGATGAGAGAAAAATAAAACCACACACTGTTTCCCTGTTTCTCAACGGACCTCTTTATAACGCACATCTTTAATTTTAGCGAATCCGGAATACTCCCAGCCCGGTTTCAGGGTCAACTTCATCCCCGATCCGCTCACATCATAGAAACGCAGCATTCCTCCATTATTATCCGTAGCGGCATTTTTGTAAGAACAGACGATCAGTTGATTTTCCCGGTCCTGGTATATATTTTTGATTTCATCGTCATATTTCGAACACAAGTCATCGATGCCCCATGGAAAATCATACCGGTTAAATTTCAGACAGGTGATCTCTTCACCCTCTAAAGTAATCACCGGTTCAGAAACCCCTGTGCCCACATTATAAGCATAGACTTTATCGCCATAAGCATAATAAATCACATAATACTGAGAACTGGCGGCAAAGCAAGTGGCCTGAGCAAAATTTTCCGCTGTAACATCCATACGGCAAGCGTTCTGTTTAAATTCTCCGCTTCCCAAATTAATCTCATAAATATGCCGCTTGCTCCCCTCCTGCATAATACAATACACCATACCTTCGGAAAAAGCAGTGCTGAGCATACATACCAAATCCATATTTCCCGTATTGTAACTGAATTTTTTGTCGTCCGGATCTTCCAAAGGATGCAACACCTGTTTTTTGCCAGCAACATCGTTCTGATCGCTACCTTCACCACTCCAGTAAACAAAACGATGATTATCCGTATCAAACAACAAAGCTATACCGTATTCAACTGACACTGCTCTCCTTAAAGTCGTCCCGACATAAGGAGCCACCCGATATTCAGGTGTTGCCCCCCGTTCAGAAGTATTGACCGGATATTCGAATCCCGAATTCGCTGACACCGTATTCCATACATAGGCATTCCCTTCCCGGGACACACAGATCACGGCATCATGATCTGCTTTATACGGTACATTACAGGGTACAGGCACAAAATTCACGATATGATCATCAGAAATACTCAAAAACATGCACGATTTCAATTCATAATAACTGTCCAGTTCTGTAAATTCGGTATATCCTCTGTTGTCTGTCGTCTGTAACCAGTAAGCAGCATCTTCGGACATCATCACAATACGGTTATAATTGGTCCCGTTGGTAGAATAGAATCCCAGATTCGCAGCATGATACTGTTCCGGTACTCCTTCTTTTCGCAGGATCACATCATAAGCCGGAACAATCCGGTCTATCGAAATTTGTGCAAGCATATCCAGACGCACCCGCTCTTCCTCTCCTTCATTACAAAGCAACATCCAGCCCTCAGAAGTAATCGTCGTCGCATTCACATAAAACAACTTCAGACTTTTTACTTCCGTCCGTTTATCGGTAACGGAAAAAAGAAAAGTATGTCTGCCGGATTCTAAAGAAGCCAGCATGTAAAGGTCTTTTTTGTTACCAACTTCCACCCATTCGTCTCTTGAATTTTTCCGCTGATAAGAAAATTCGAAATTTGGATTTCTATCATCGATAACCCCTTCCAAGTCAGACGTAACTACCGGTTTCAGATCGATGTATTCCGCCCCGGCCAATACCGAAATCTGCTGGGCAATACTATCGATTGTAATGACCGCTTTATCCCCATAGGTATAATTTCCTTTGTCTTCCGCACAGGCAACCGCCAACAGGCAGACCCATAAAATGCCCAGACGTGAAATTTTCAATATATTCATTTTTCCTACAATTTTAAGGTTTTAAAACAACATTCGAGTAATCCACACGATAGGCATCCGGCAACTGCATATAAGCACCGTCTTCGTCATACACCGGATCGCCGTCATCCGCTCTCCGTTGTAATTCCTTCTGTAATTCCCGGGCATAAAAAGGCATTCGTCCACTACTGATTTTCCCGGTAGCCCAAATCCAGTCATTCTGCGTAAAACCGAACAAGTCATTGATATAGGCATACCTTGTAGGATTCCAGGG
The DNA here is from genome assembly GCF_000980245.1 of Odoribacter sp. N15.MGS-14. Taxonomy (NCBI): domain Bacteria; kingdom Pseudomonadati; phylum Bacteroidota; class Bacteroidia; order Bacteroidales; family Odoribacteraceae; genus Odoribacter; species Odoribacter sp. N15.MGS-14. Next base: position 8,935 of record NZ_LARE01000057.1, on the reverse strand, counting down.
ACCGAAATAATTATCGGCAGCAACATCTCCCCACCTATTCGGCTTCGTATAAATTTCACTGATCAGAAAAGTATAACGGGTCCCGTCTATCGTATCTGCCGTCGTATTGCTCCATACATTACTGGATTTATACTCATCAAGCACATCGAAATATCGGTTGGCCTCTAATTTCAAAACCAAGGTATCCACTTGCTTTTTAATAGAAGCATTCCGCATAAAACGAACGCCGACAATTCCTTCGTTGGTTCCGGCTTTAATTTGCAGCGTATCGAAATCCGCCATATATCCTCCACCGGGATTCGTTGCAGCATCATAAGGAGTCATCGTGGTACGTTCTTCGTCGACAACGACTTTCAGGGCACGGTCGTAATCTTTTACCTCTCCCAGTAACTTCACCTTGGCATTGAATACAACCGACGTATAAGCCGCAGCATAATCGACAAACGAAAAATCAGTCCTCGTGGTATATCCCTCGGCGCCGTTACTTCCTGAAAAATTCTGTACCTGAAAATATACCATACTATCACTACGGTTGTACAAACCGACTTCTTCTTTTTGGCAGGCGACACTTATCCCTGCCACGGCAACAGCCCATATCCATTTGTTTATCCTAGTCATTCTGTCTGTATTTAACGGTTATCCAATTCATTTTTCGGCAACGGAAGCACAAAACGTTTTTCTTTCTCTTCATCAGTTGCTTTATCTTCTGTATCGTATGTCGGCGGTATTCCCAAGAACGGTATGCCGGGATTCGTCATAACTTTCACTTCTTGCCGGCCGTTATAATCGTCATCGAATCCCATATTCCGGCGTTTAAAATAAAAGAATTTCTGACCTTCTCCGACAAATTCACGGATATACTCTAAGGTCAGCCAATCCTGTAAAAAACTCTCTCCGTTTCCCGTTCCCCAATTATAGGTACCCCGGTCAACGAACATTTGGTTCATATATTCCCATCCCGCCGGAAGATCGTACACTTCGGAACCGGTCGTACCGAGGCATTCCGCTGCAATGTAATACGCCTCGCTAAGCTTGATCAGCGAACAAAAAGAACCGTAAAATTTCTGACTCTGCAATAACTGGTTTTCATCCTTATTATTTATTACCTCATCCCGTTTTGAATCGGTAATATCCTTGAATTTGATCATTTGATAACTTGCATTTCCTTCCAGTGTTATCCCGCTGGACCATTGCGACTGGAAACGCCAGTCTCCGACCCAATATCCCCCGTATTTGTAAAACAAAATACCATCTACATATCCGGTACGGGGCATCAGCAAAGCTTTTCCGGTATTGCCTCCCCCAAAAGAATAGTCATAAATCAATCCTCTGTTTTTATTGTAATACCCGAATAAACACTCGGTCGAAAACATCCGGTCGGGATCGGAACTGTTCCCTAACAACTTACCCGACTCAACCACCGGGAAGAACTTCCTGACCTGAGGATCATCAGTCAGTTTGCGTGCTTCGGTCAAGGCATTACCATAATCTCCCCCCCACAGATAAGCCCGGGCCGTCAGCAGGACCGTCGCATAATAATTCAGACGCAATTGCCGATAGCGCATGGAGTTATCCTGACTCACCTCATCGTATTCTGCACGGGGTCCCTCGGTAAGTACCGGATCGGAGGCCAGCAATAAAGCTTCGGCTTCTGTAAGATCGCGGATAATATAGTGCTTCAGCACCGTACCGGCCGGCATAATGGACAGGATTTGCGGATCGGTGCTTTCATTGTAAGGGATACCGCGTCCATCCGGATTTTTCGCCATAATCGGCCCGAACAAACGCAACATATCCAAATGCAGCATCGCACGTACAGCCAGCATCTCGCCCTTGAGCATTTTATATTCCTGCTCCGGTAATACCTTGTCCTTTACAGCATCATCCTCGATGTTCTTCAATACCACATTGGTATTCATAATCGTCGAATAGGCTTCGTTCCATATACTGCTCAGTACGCCTGTAACCGACTCGTTCGAATAATCCCACTCGGTCAGGGCCCGCAAGTATTTATAATAATCGCTTTCATCCGACTGTTCCACAGCGTAATATTGCCCCAGAATATCGATCATATCATAACTCAGGTATTTCCCGTAAAGCGAGTTCCCGGACATTCGGTTGTAAACCCCGTTAACAGCAGCATAAAATCCATCTTTGGAAGAAAATTGCTGTTCCTCACTCTGTTTATCACTCGGTTTGTAATCCAGCCAGTCGGTACAGCTGTACCATAAAATACAGCTCAACAGAAGCGGAAAAACGATTCTATATTTTTTCATGATATCGGATTTATAATGTTAATGAAAGAGCGAAAGACACACTGCGTGCAAAAGGATAGGAAGTACCCCGTTCCATCTTGATGGTCGACAGGCGGAATATATCGTTCATATAGGCATTCAAACGTAACGAGCCAAGCCCCCATTTATGAACCAACTCAGGAGAAAATTCATATCCTATCCTCAAAGCCTCCAGACTCAGTGAATTGTCTTTCTGTACAAAACGGGAAGACATCGGAGTGGATGTCGAATTGGCGATATTCTTGAACTGAGCCTTATCGCCCGGCTTTTGCCAACGGTCATAAAGAGCACGCTTATCCTGATTATATATCAGCGAATTCGTACTGATGTTCTCTACTTTATTAAATAAAACGGAATTAAACGAATGACCGCCCACCCGATAGCGGAAATCCAGGTTACAGGAAAAACCTTTCCAGGAAAAATTGGTACCCAGTACCCCTTCCACCTTCGGACGGCTGTTGGCCACCACCACTTCATCGTCATATGAAAAATCATAAGTCAATTCCCCGTTTTTCTTAATAAACAGTTCCCGTCCGGTGGAGGGATCGATTCCTGCCGAACGTACAGCCCAGATATCATCGGGGTCTGCGCCGTCATAGTACCGCTTTGTCGACCTGTTATCACCTTCACGTTCCTGCGAATTATACATTTCCAGACGATTGCCGATGCCGGACAGCTCATTGGAACCATGCCGCAGATTACCCCGAACCGACCACCAGATCCGTTCGCTCATCCGGCGAATAATGTAATACGTAGCCGATGCCGTAAAACCTTTGGAGGTTTGTTTGCCGAAATTTTTATAAGTCATATTGTCGGTCGCTCCCGAAGAAGACGGCATAGAGATAGCGATCAGCAAAGGATCGGTTGTCTTATAATAATAGTCTCCGGTCAGGGTCAGACGGTTATTCAGAATCGTAATATCGAACCCGATATTTTTATCGAGGGTTGTCTGCCATTCCAGATCAGGATTTCCCAGCTGAGCCAGCGAAGTGGTCATTCCGAAATAATTAAAGGAATTGAAATTATAACGGAACGTAGTAATGGTTGCCGAAGAAGAAAAATTCTGATTCCCCGGATTACCGATGGAAGCCCTCAGCTTCAACATGGAAATTCCGTCAAAATGGTCGGCAATAAATTTTTCATGGTGCAAATTCCATCCCAGACCGACAGCCCACGTACCGATATAATGCTTATTAGTCCCGAATACCGACGAACCGTTGACACGATAACTGAAATCGAGCAAATAACGGTTATCATAAGCATAATTTCCAATCACATACCCGCTCACCGAACGTGTCGTACTTTCGTTATAAGCCGGGGAACCTCCGTCCGGATAACTGTTGGCAAAAGAAGGAAGTGTGAAATCTCCTACCGGAAAACCGATAGCCGAATATCCTTGCGATTTCGCCTCTAAAGCAGAAAGGTAACCTCCCAATACGATATTGAATTGGTGTACTTCTTTCAATACTTTGGCATAAGTAAGCGTAAATTCTCCTTCATACTTATTGCTCTGTGTTTCCGTATTGCCATACGAACCGCGTTCTGAGAAATCCGTTTCGGCAAAACGGGTATCCAGAGGAGAATAAAAAGCTTCCGCCTGAGTACTCTGGTGTGTAAAACCGAACCGAGCCCGTAATTTCAAGGTCGGGACAGGAGTATATTCTACAATAAATTTATCCGACCACGACAAATTGTTTCCCTTGTTATAACTGTTCTGCTTAGCATTGTAAAGCGGATTGGCAGCTTTAATATAATCCGTATATTCCAGCCATCTTTCCACTTCGCCGTTCTCATTGTATTTCGTATAATAAGGATTAGCATCGGCATATTGGGAAAAAGCGACAATCGGGTCTTTGCTGTCCGTATTGTTCATATCAAACTTATTCATAAACTGAAATTTCTTCAGCCGGTAAGTCAGGTCGATATTTCCGCTGATATTATCCCGTTTGGATTCTTTCATTACACCGGTAATCCCGTTATATGCCAGTCCGATACCGAACATAAATGCACCTTCACCGCCGTCTACATAGAGGGAATGCCGGTGATTCAGGCCAACCCGCAGAGGTTCCGACAGCCAATAAGTATTTACTCCGCGGGCAATATCGGCCAATTTATCATAATAAGATTTTTTCAATTCAACATCTTTCACAACATCATTCGATGCATCATACCTGCCGACCAAATTTTCAAAACGCAATTTTTCACTGGCATCCATCAAATTATAACTGGTCAGATCAGCCCATGAAACATTGGCATTTCCGTTGTAAGCCAGATTTAACTTACCCGATTTGGGACGGATGGTTTCCACTACCACCACTCCATTTGAAGCCTTCGAACCATAAATGGCCGTTGAAGCAGCATCTTTCAAAATAGTAATCGAAGCTACCCGGCTCATATCCAAATTATAAATAGCTTCCAGCGAAGACTCGAAACCATCCAGAATAAACAAGGGCTGATTCGGGTCCTCGCTCAATTCATCCCGGGTACTGATCAGACTTGATTTTCCCCGGATTTCAATATCCGGTAATTTATTCGGGTCGGAACCGAACTCATTATTCTCAAGTACATTAAATGAAGGATCCAGTGTTTTTAAACTGGCGATAACGTTTTGGGTACCCACCGATCTCAGCTGTTCCCCGTCGAAAGTGGCAGAAGCTCCGGTAAAACTGTCTTTTTTACGGTTAAAAATACCGGTAACGACCACTTCATCTATTTCTTTTGCATCTTCCTGCATCACCACTTTTAAAGGTTTGTCATCTTTCAGCACAATTTCCTGTGTTTTCATTCCGATAAATGAAAATACCAGCACCACATCTTTCTTTTGCGGCAAAGCGATCTTAAAAATCCCTTCGGTATCTGTTACTGTTCCCAGGGAGGTACCCTTGATTAAAATAGTTACTCCGGGAAGCGGACTACCCGAACGGTCAGTCACTTTACCTGTCACTTCCGATGTTTTACTCTGAGGCAAAGCAGCATTCACCTTCCCTTTACGCAACACGACCGTATTATGGGTAACCTCATAAGTGATACCGGTATTTTTCAACACCTCACTCAGAATTTCGTCCAAAGTTTTATTCTCTGCCACGACATCGATTCCGGTTACCTGTTCGATATCCTTAACACTATAGAAAAAAACCATTTCGCTTTTCTTTTCAAGTGCCCATAAAATAGTTTTCAGGGAGGCATCATGCATCTTGAAATTCATTCTTTCATTTTGTGCAGTGACACGGGCCGACACCTGAAACACTGTACACAACAAAAAGCACACACCTAATTTCATTGTCATCAGAATTTTTCTTCTCCACACCAACCAAGGGTGGATTGTTTGCATTTTGTTCATCGTTTGTTTGGTTTAAAAATTATTGTTTTGCACTAAATACAATTGTTTTACCTCTTGTATTTACATTTATTTTATGAGTCGAGCGAATGACATCCAATATCGGTTCGATAGAAGCACTACGATTCAATTTACCCGCAAATTCAACTTCTTTGATCCAATCCGCCTGATAACAAACCTCGAAATCATACCATCTTTCTAAAACAGTCATGATCTCTGTCAGACGTTGTCCACGAAACACAAACTGTCCGTTTTTCCACGCAATATAAAGATCGAGCTCTACTGTTTTCACGTCCAGTTTTCCTTCTTCGATATCCCACTCAGCCTGTTGTTCAGGCTTCAACGTATTCCGGACAGACTTATCCATCCCCGTAAATACAGCCACCTCTCCCCGTACCAAAGTAGCCTGTACCCATTTTTCATCGGCATAAGCCTTTAAATTAAACTCGGTACCCAATACCCTTACATCCATATTTTCAGTCTTTACTACAAAAGGCTGTTTCTCATTTTTCGCTACCTTAAAATAAGCTTCTCCCTCCAGCCAAACTTCCCGGTTCTGTCCGGAGAACTGTACCGGATACCTCATTTTCGTTTCTGAATTCAACCAAACAACCGTTCCGTCCTGCAAAGTCATTATATATTCTCCCCCTTTAGAAACTTCCAGGGTATGCCAGTCTGCTACCGGCATTTCTATTTGGCCGTTGTATTTCAAACCGCAAGAATCGTTACTGATAAGCATACCGTCACAATCGATCAATTGGGTATCTCCATTTCTTTTCTCCAACTCGACAGTTTTCCCATCGGCCAATACCAGACGGGCCTTTGAAATACCGGGATGAATTTGTTGCGTCACATCAACAGGAACATTTTCTTCCCGCTGCATAAACCATCCCAACACTCCTCCTCCCAATAACAACATGATAATTGCTGCATATTTCCAATACCGACCGGATAAGCCTTTATTGCCTTTACTCTCAGTCAAACGATTACGAACTATTCGCCAATGTTTTTCCACATCAACTGAATTTCTCTTCTCTTCCTGCCGGATAAGGTAATGAGGATCAGTAAGCCGGGAATGCAAAAGCCTGTTTTCTTCCGATTCTTTCAGCCAACATTCCAATTCTTCTTCTTCAGCAGGATTTAAACCGAAGCTGATCTGCCTGGCAATCAATTCATATATGCGCCGATATGCTGCGATATTCACCATAAAAAGGTTCGATTAAATTAGTTGAAAGTTTATAAAGTTCGTAAAATTTAAAAAGCTATTGCCCCCTGCGGGCACTTAGTTAATTGACAATTGTCGCATGACAATTGACCACATATTTCCAAACCGGTGGTTTCTTCTTTATTTGTTTGATAATCAATGATTCTATTCTTCGTTCTCTTTTTCATTTTTCTTTTCTTATTATTTTCTAATGGAAGCAAAGCTTCCAGACAATTGTCAATTGTCAATTATCATCTGGCAATTATTCTTTTTGCGGATTCCCGCAAAAAGAATCGAACATTTTTCAAGTCTAATAACAACTGAAAAGAAAAAAAAGACGAATGGAGGTTAAAAAAAATTCATTTTTAACATTAGAGGTAACAAATAGAAATGCTCTTTCAGAATGCCTCTTAACTTTTTATAAGCACTTTGTTTCAGGGTACGGACAGAATTGATGGATATATTCAATTGATCTGCAATCTCCTGATTCGAATACCCTTGCAGGCTTAATTGTATTATTTTACAAGATTGCTTGGGCAGCTGTTCAACTGCTTTATGGACAAGCTGATAAGTTTCTTCTTCAATAATCTGGTTCCGGAAAAAGAGTACAGAATCTTTCTCCTGTAGTCTTAAATGTTCGTCTACAATCTAATTGTGTTTAATGTGATTCAGTGCCAGATTCCGGGCCGTCGTATACAAAAACCCCTTTACCTTCTCTGGCGATACGAATTCCCCTTCAAAGCGCCATAATTGGATAAAAGCCTCCTGAGCAATATCCGCAGCCATATCCATATCATTGACATACTTATCTGCAAACATGACAAGAAAGGGGAAATTTTCTCTGAAAAATGCCCCGAATAATTTGTAATCTTTCTTATTTACAGCAGCGATCAAATCCATTCCGGAGCAAATATAGTGTAAATTCACTTAAATAGTATCTGTAAAAGAGGGTAAAAGTGATACAAAATTTGCAAATTATCACGCCCGGACATCCATCAGTTTCCCCACAACAGCCTGAGCAATTCCTAAGCACCGTTTCATTCCGCCTGACAATCGGTTGGCCCATGAAAACAAGTTCGTCCGCGTCCCCGCAGCCTGTTATATACGACCGCTTTCCCCCTTTATCAGGATGGTCCCTGTGTCGGCCCATACACCGGTACAGGCCGCCAGGAATACCATCAACAATAAAGTACTTTTTACGTTATCTGTTTCAATCGCTATTTTTTCAATTCATTTTCCAGCATCTTCTTCAATTCCGGTGAAGAAGGACGGGGAGCATTCACCGACACGATATTTCCTTTTTTATCAAAAACCATAAACCGCGGGATTCCCGTAATCTTATAATCTTTGGTAATCTTGCTCCAACCGCCGGCCAATAACTGCACCCCTTTCAGTCCCTCCGTTTTAATGAAGTCCAGCCATTTCTGTTTATCCTTGGATTCATCAACAGACACTCCCACAAACACAACATCTGTCCCGTGCATTTCCTCCTCTAACTTTTTCAGGTAAGGAATCTGCTGACGGCAAGGTCCGCACCAAGTGGCCCAAACATCTACCAACACAACCTTCCCTTTAAAATCGGACAAAGACACCATTTTCCCGTCCACATCCGGATAGGTAAAATCGGCAGCCTGTCCGCCGGCTTTCGTATCATACAGTTTGGTTCCGACAGCTTCTGCCCGCATTTTCAAAGAAGGAGTCACCAAATATTTACCGAACTTCTCCATTGCGTTCAAATACTGGTCATAGGATTTAAAACTACGGAAACTATTATTAACGACATATTCTCCTTTCAAACGGTCGTTTCCCAAATAAGAAAGGCAATCATCCGTATAAGATTCCACGTCATACTTTTTGCCGTCTTCATTATAAGCGAACGAGGTATAACTGATGAGCATTTTGATCCCTTCCGGGAACTGCAGCACCTTGTCGTCCGTATATTTTCGTGCAGAGACAATATGACTGTAATATTCCGGCCGCATCGATTTTTCCGGATGCTTCTCCCGGGGAGTATGCAGGAAAATAATCGCATAATAATCGGTAGCATAATCCACATAGTCCGACAATATCACGTCGAAAGCCTTATTCCCGCTTCTCAAT
>NZ_LARE01000056.1:0-19068 GCF_000980245.1 Odoribacter sp. N15.MGS-14 | reverse complement strand
TTTTCATACATTTGTTGTTTAGTTTGTAAATGGCTACTGCCTGAAGTCTTGTATACTACAGCAGTAGGTGTTAACTATTATTATTCGGGCAGGGAGGGGGAAACTCCCTGTCTGTTTTATTTGTGCATCAGAACAATGGTTTTATTCTCGATCTCAAAGTTCACCTCTGTCACTTTTTGTATCAGCTCCAGGAGATATTCTACCGGGCGGTCGCGTTCTGCCGCTCCACTGAACCGTAATTCTTTTACAGAAGGATCTTCGAATCTGATCTGGCAATTGTACCAACGGTTCACTTTTTTCATAATATCTTCCAGTCTCATATCCCGGAATTTGAATTCGCCGTTGATCCAGGAAGTATAAATATCGGGATCACATTTTTCCATGTTCATACAAGCGGTCGATTTGGTATAAGACAATACATTTCCGGGTTCCATCCGGAGCTGTTTTTCAGCATGGTTACTCGATACCAGTACGCTGCCACTGACCAGAGTCGTCATGACACAATCATCGTTTCCGTAAGCAGAAACATTGAAAGAAGTTCCCAGAACCTGAACATCGATATCGAATGTACTGACTACAAAGGGTACAGCCGACTTGGCTACCTTGAAAAAGGCCTCTCCGTTCAGGCTTACCACCCTTTTGTCTTTTTTAAAGGTTACCGGATATTTTAGGGTAGAACCCGAATTCAGCCATACCTGAGTCCCATCAGACAGAATAACTCCATATTCTCCTCCCAGAGGTACGGTAATGGTATTGAAAGTTTCTTCCGGCATATCGTTTTGGGCCAGCGTATAATCTAATACAGGTTGTTGTCCTTGTTTGATAATCCGTCCGTTATTGTCTTTCAGGACTCTGATACTGCTATCCAGCACCATTTTCGTTCCGTCGCCGAATACCAGTTCCGCTTGTCTGTAACCGGGGAATATTCCGGCAATTTCCTCTGCCGTCATTCCCTCTTGGGGCGTATCGGTGAGCGTAAAGAAATAACGGCCAAAGCTCAGCAACATCAGTAAGACGGCAGCAGTTGAAGCGACCGGCCACAAATACTTGCGAATTCCTTTTTTTTCCGGTCGGCCCGGGATAGGGTCTATCTTGTCGTGTATCTTTTGCAACAAAGTATTATAATTCAGATTCCCGTCTTCCTGCACTTGCTCCGAGTCCTCCTGCAATACCTCGTAAAAATCTTCCTTTCCTTTGTCCGACAAGAACCAGGAAACAAGTATATCCCGTTCTTCCGGCTCCAAAGATTCGTCATTCAATACATGTTTTATAACTTCTTTTAGTGCCATTTGTGGTTTGTTTTGTTATTTATACGAACAACTCCACAAACACACGTAGCCTACGGTGAAAAATTATTAATTTAAAAGAAAAGTAAAAAAGAGTAAGTAGTACCTCACTTCACCGAGATCTTGTCTTAACTTTTTGTAAGCTTTATTGAGGTGAGCTTCTACCGTACGTTTCGATATCCCCAACAATTCGGCGATTTCGTCATTATTGAAACCTTTACATTTCAGCATCATTACTTCCCGTTGTTGTTCCGAAAGTTTATTTATACTATCGAACATTACTTCCTGAAGATTCTTTCTGAAAAGTTCGTTTTCAACCGCCAATTGTTCCTGAATCAACGATTGAAATTTTTGATAATAACGCTGTTCCACCAATTTTTTACGAAACATATCGTAAATCAGATTTTTAGCTATAGTCGTGATATAAGTATTAAAATTCAACTCTACCTTGATTTTATCCCGGGTTTCCCACAATTTTATGAATGTCTCCTGTACAATCTCTTCTGCATCCTCCTGACGAACCAATCTAAGACAAAAATATCCCAATTGCGGAGCATACATTTTAAACAATCGGTCAAATGCCTCTCGTTCACCTGATTTAAATTGCTTTAATAATGTACACTCATCACTAACCATAAAAATCTGCTTTTGGAGGAACAAATATCGTTTTTTTTTAATTTTTCTCCTATATTCAATACCAATAAATGAAATGCAGCCTTTGTTTTTTGGGAATAATATATTACATTTGCTTCCGTATTTGAAATGTTTCTTCAGGGCAGGGTGTAAATCCCTACCGGCGGTGATAGTCCGCGACTCCCTTTGGGGACTGAACCGGTGTAATTCCGGTACCGACGGTGATAGTCCGGATGAAAGAAGAGGCAGGACAGTCGTGTGTCGTTACTGTTATGATTCGTATATATGCCCTGAAGTCATTCAGGGCTTTTTTTATATGGAAACAAAGGATCGGGAATATATGAATCGTGCCAGGATATTGGCAGACAGAGGCCGGGGATGGGTGAATCCCAATCCGCTGGTGGGAGCGGTGATCGTCAAAGACGGCCGGATAATCGGTGAAGGTTGGCACGAACGTTATGGCGGCCTGCATGCTGAACGGAATGCTTTTAAGCAGTGTACCGAAGATCCGGCAGGGGCTACGCTCTATGTGACCCTGGAACCCTGTTGTCACTACGGCAAAACACCTCCTTGTACCGAGGCTGTTATTGAAAACAGGATTGCCCGTGTTGTCGTCGGGCTATTGGATCCGAATCCCTTAGTAGCCGGTAAAGGAATCGAAATGTTGAGGAAAGCCGGAATCGTCGTCGAGACTGGAGTGGAAGAAGAAAAGCTCCGGGAACAAAACCGGGTGTTTCTGAAATATATTACTACCCGTCGTCCTTGGATCGTGATGAAAACAGCCATGACCCTGGATGGGAAAATTGCAGCTTATACCGGTGATTCACACTGGGTGACCGGGGAGGAATCTCGGAAGAAAGTGCAAGAAATGCGTTCGGTGCTGATGGGAATTATGGTTGGTAGCGGTACGGTGAAAGCCGACGATCCACTGTTGAATTGCCGTTTGAAAGGCGAGGTCAGGCAACCTGTCCGGATTATTGTCGACAGTACAGCTGCAATTGCTACCGATAGTCAATTGGTGCGTACTGCCGATCGCTATCGCACATTAGTCGCTCATACCTTTCGGGCTGATGCCGGAAAATTAGTACAATTGCAACAGAAAGGCGTGGAAACAATTTTATGTCCCTGCTGTGACAACCGGGTCGATTTACAGGTATTGACAACTAAACTGGGCCAGGCCGGTATCGATTCGGTCTTGCTGGAAGGAGGCGGTGAATTGAACGAAGCTTTCTTGCGACAAGGACTGGTAGATGAGGTTTATGCTTTCATCGCCCCCAAACTGATCGGAGGTAAAGATGCCAAAACACCTGTCGAAGGAAAAGGTATCGCCTGGATGAAAGAGGCCATCGCTTTACAATCCGTTTCGATTGAAAAAGTAGGCGAGGATTTCCTTATAAAAGGTTTTCCCCAACCCAGTAACTCATCACCCAGTAACTCAACAACTCAGTAACTCAATAACTCAGTAACTCAATAACTCAGTAACTCAATAACTCAGTAACTCAATAACTCAGTAACTCAACAACTCATCAACTCAAACTATGTTTACAGGAATAATAGAAGAAATCGGAAAGATCAAATCGGTGAAACGAGGCAGCAAGAGTGTCGTCCTTGAGGTAGAGGCCCGGAAAGTATTGGCGGACACGCGGATTGGGGATAGCATAGCCACGAACGGGGTGTGTTTGACTGTTGTTGGTAAAGGGAATGACGGGTTTTCTGCCGATGTGATGCCTGAAACCATGAATCGGAGTAATTTGGGCTTATTGAAGCCGGGTGATCCTGTGAATCTCGAGCGGGCCTTGTGTCTGAACAGCCGTTTGGGTGGTCATTTGGTAGCCGGGCATGTAGACGGTACCGGAAAGATCGTGAGCAAACAACAGGATGAAAATGCCATTTGGCTCACGGTGGGGGCTGCTCCCGAAATCCTTCGTTATATTGTAGAAAAGGGCTCTGTGGCTATCGATGGGGTGAGCCTGACGATCGCTTATGCCGACGAGCAGGTTTTCAAAGTGTCCGTCATTCCGCATACTCAGGAAGAGACGACGCTGGTGAAAAAGGAGATAGGAGATGTGGTGAATTTAGAAAACGATATGATTGTCAAATATGTAGAGAAACTGATGGGACAAGGAAAACCGAAGGGGGGACTGACCTTGGATTTCCTGGTGGCCAATGGCTTTTAAGCCGGTTAGAATGATTTTGATTATAGATAGGATAAAAAATTAAGAATATGGAAGGATTTAAATTTAGTACGATCGAGGAAGCTGTTGCTGATCTGAGGGCCGGTAAAATGATTATTGCCGTGGACGATCCGGATCGTGAAAATGAGGGCGATCTGATTTGTGCAGCTGAACATGCTACACTTGAAAATGTCAATTTTATGGCTTCGTATGCCAAGGGATTGATTTGTATGCCGATGAGCAAAGCTTTGACGACAAAATTAGGGTTGGAACAGATGGTGGCCAACAATACCGACAATCACTGTACGGCATTTACCGTTTCGATCGACCATGTGGATACGACAACCGGTATTTCGGCATTGGAACGCTCTATGACGGCCATGAAGAGTGTAGAGGACGATGCCAAACCGTCCGATTTCCGGCGTCCGGGACATATGTTTCCTTTGGAGGCGAAAGCTGGCGGGGTACTCGAACGTATGGGACATACCGAAGCCACCGTCGACCTGATGCGTATTGCCCGGCTCAAAGAATGCGGCTTGTGTTGTGAAATTATGCGGGAAGACGGTACCATGATGAGGACACCCGAATTGAAAGAATTTGCCGTACGGCATGGTTTGAAGATGATTACTGTGGCCGACCTGATCACTTACCGTCGTCGGACAGAGATCCTGGTGGAAAGAGTGACTGAGGCTGAAATGCCTACTAAATACGGGATTTTCAAGGCTTATGGTTATGTCAACAAAATCAATGGAGAACATCACATTGCCCTTGTAAAAGGGGACATCACTGACGGCGAACCGGTATTGTGCCGGGTACATTCCGAATGTCTCACCGGGGATGCTTTCGGTTCCTTGCGTTGTGACTGTGGCGAGCAGCTGGCGGAAGCTTTGCGCCGGATTGAGAAAAAAGGCCGGGGTGTATTGCTGTATATGCGTCAGGAAGGCCGGGGCATCGGACTGATCAATAAGTTGAAAGCCTATCATCTGCAGGACGGGGGAATGGATACGGTCGAGGCGAATCTGGCACTGGGATTTAAGGCTGATTTAAGAGAATACGGTACCGGTGCGGAAATTTTGGCCGACCTGGGAGTGAAAAAAATGATTCTTATGACAAATAATCCTTTGAAGATAAAAGGATTGGATGGATTCGGACTCGAAGTGGTCGGACGTGAACCGATCGAGATGACCTGTAATGAAAAGAACGAGTTCTATATGTACACCAAGTATAAAAAGATGGGACATATATTACATGTCAGAAATGACTGGAAAAAAGAAGAATAGAAATTGAAAATAGAGATTAAAAGTGTAAAAGTTATGAATTTACTGGAAGGAAAATTATTAGCAGAAGGACAACGGATCGGAGTGGTAGCTGCCCGTTTTAATGAGTTTATCACGGCTAAATTGGTTGGAGGAGCAAAGGATGCTTTTGTACGTCACGGTGGGGATGAAAATAAGCTGGATCTGGCTTGGGTACCGGGAGCATTCGAGATTCCTTTAGTAGCTAAAAAGATGGTAGAAAGCGGCAAATACGATGCTGTGGTTTGTCTGGGGGCAGTGATCCGGGGAGCTACGCCCCATTTCGATATGGTTGCTAATGAAGCGACCAAAGGTGTAGCCCATGTCGGATTGCAGACAGGGGTGCCGGTGATTTTCGGTATCCTGACGACCGATTCGATCGAACAGGCTGTCGAAAGAGCCGGAACGAAAGCCGGTAATAAAGGTTTCGATGCCATGACCACCGCAATCGAGATGATCAATTTATTGAAACAAATCTAATCTGTTTTATCGTTGAGAATTACAAAGTAATTCTCAACGATAAAACTTAGGCCAGCGCTTTTTTTATCGCCTCCAGTGCTTTTTCGTAGTTCGGTTCGTGGGTTACTTCCGGAACATATTCTACATAGTTCACTTTATTGTCTTTACCGATAACGACCACGCCTCGGGTTAAAAGTCGTAATTCTTCGATCAGGAACCCGTATTTTTTCCCGAAATCTGTTTCTTTATAGTCCGACAAGGTTATGACCCGGTCGATACCTTCGGCGGCACAGTAGCGGTGAAGGGCGAAAGGAAGGTCGCAGGAAATAGCCAGAATAACGACATCCTGGCTTAACTCGGAGGCCATCTTATTGAAATGGTGCATCTGGGCCGAGCATACCGGGGTGTCGATAGAAGGGAAAGAAGAAATCACAACAACTTTTCCGGCAAATTCTTTCAGGGATACCGGTTGCATCTGTTGGTTTATTCCATAAAATACCGGAGCCGTTTCTTCGGTTTTAATCGGTGTCCCCACTAAAGTCAGGGGATTTCCGTGCATAGTAATTTTCATGTTTTCCATCATTTTTTCTTGTTTCTTACGTTTATGAATGATTTTGGTTTTTCGTAAAAATACAAAAAATCCTGCAAATTTCAGATTTCATCCGAATTTGCAGGATTTTTTTTACTTTTTATCTTTAATTACTTTTTACCTCTCTTTTGCTGTTGTTGTTGCATTCTTTGCATTTCCTCCAAACGTTGCTGGAATTTCGATTTCTTGACCGGTTTACTTTTAGCTAGTTCGATTTGCTTCAGCAATTTCTGGTCATCGACAAACTTCCGGATAATCCAGGTTTGCAAAATGGTAATCAGCGTAGCGATGAAATAATAATAACTCAATCCCGAAGAATAACTGTTGAAAATAAACAGGAACATGATCGGCATGATATACATCATGGTCTGCATGCCTTTCATCTGATCGTTCTGCGGTTGGTTTTTATTATTCATAATCATATAGATGATATTGGTCGCAGTCATCAACAGACAGAATAAGCTGACATGATTACCGTAAAACGGAATGGTAAAGGGTAAGGTGGCGATAGAATCGTATGAAGCCAAATCCGTCGCCCACAGGAAGCTCTGCTGTCTCAGTTCGATCGCTCCCGGGAAGAAATAGAACAGGGCGATCAGGATAGGCATCTGGATCAACATCGGTAAACATCCACCCATCGGATTTACTCCGGCTTGCTTATAAAGCTTCATGGTAGCCTGTTGACGTTCCATCGCTTTGTCGGCCGGATATTTCTTGGCGATCTCATCTACCTGGGGTTTCAATACCCGCATACGTGCCTGTGACATATACGATTTATAAGTCAGCGGGAACAGGATGATTTTGATGATCAGGGTCAGTAATAAAATAATAATTCCGTAATTCAATGCGGTGTGGTTTTCCAGGAAATTGAAAATAGGAATAACGAAATATTTATTGAACCACGCAATCCATTTCCATCCCATATTGATGACATCGGGAAGGTCTAAATGATCTCCGTATTCTTTCAATACCTTATAGGAGTTAGGACCGAAGAAAAACTGCATGTTGTATTGCTCGTTGGCCGAACCGTTATAGGCTAAAGGAATTTCAGCATAAGCATCTTTCAGATATCCGTCTTTTTTACTGATGTTCGATTTCAGTTCCACATCACTCAAAGGCTGTTCGCTGATCAGGATAGAGGAAAAGAATTGTTGTTTGAAGTCTATCCATTGTACCTTGTTCGGAAGCGTCTCCTCTTCATCGGAGGTCAGGGACATGTTTTCAACGGCATCTTCGCTGAATTTGTAGTAAACACCGGTATAACGGTTTTCAAAATCTTTACTTTTTTCCAGCTGGGGCATATTGATTCCCCAGAAAAGCGTCAGAAACGAGGAATTGGATGCAATGACATCCCCCATATTGTGGGTGATGATGCTGAAATCGGTCATATAGCTGTCCGGGGCTAACTTGTAAAGGTATTCCAGGTATCTGCTGCTGTCGGCATAAAGACGCATAGAGAGCACCTGTTCATTTCCCTGGGCATAAAGCGTCGTTTCTGTCGTACTGGGTGTAAAGAAAAATTTCTCGGTATTGATCTCCTGATTCCGGGCGTAGAAATTCATGCCGAAAGCGGTTTCTCCGTTTTTCCACAACACCAAAGGCAGCGAATCGTGTGTCCGGTATTCTTTTAAGTCTACATATACGATGCGTCCCCCCAGAGTACTGATGTGCAATTTTATTTTATCATTTTCCAGGGTGATGATTTTGTTTTCCGTATCGTTTTGTACGAAAATAGAATCACTTTTGGTAGCCAGGGGATTGGCGGCAGTCGTATTGTCCGGCGTTTTTTGTGCCTGTTGTTGTGCTGCCAGTTCCTGGGCTCTGAGTCGGTCTACCCGCGCAATGGAATCCTGTTTCCGCTGCATTTCGGCCACTTGCTCCTTACTCGGACGCGTGAGATAGGAAAAGCCGATGAGAATAAGAAAAATAATGACTAATCCGGCGATGGTGTTTTTATCCATAGGTTCTTTTAACTTTATGATAAACAAGCTTTGATAAATGATACGAATAACGGATGAGGTTTAATTACAGTACTTTTATACTCCGGATGGAACTGTACTCCGACGAACCATTTGTGAGCAGGAATCTCGACGATTTCGGTCAATCCGCTTTCCGGGTTGATACCGGTGGTGATCATACCTGCTTTTTCAAAATCCTCCCGGTATTTGCTGTTGAACTCATACCGGTGGCGGTGTCTCTCCTGTATTTCTTTTTGTCCGTAAGCTTCATAAGCTTTGGAACCTTCCGTTAATTCACATTTGTAGGCTCCCAGACGCATGGTGCCTCCCTTTTCGGTTACATTCAACTGTGAATCCATCAGGTCGATCACCGGATACTGGGTTTTGGCAGCCATTTCTGTCGAATCGGCACCTTCCATGTGCAGCACGTTACGTGCAAATTCGATGACAGCCATCTGCATCCCCAGACAAATACCGAGGAAAGGAATGTTGTTCTCCCGGGCATATCGGATAGCGACCAGTTTCCCCGAAATCCCCCGGTGTCCGAACCCCGGTGCTACTAAAATACCGTGCAGATTTTTCAGGCAGTCGGCTGCATTTTGTTCATTCAGTTCTTCGCTGTGGATCCATTCGATATTTACTTTACAGTCATTGACTGCTCCGGCATGGATGAAAGCTTCGACAATCGATTTATAGGCGTCGTGTAATTCGACGTATTTCCCGACTAAACCGATCCGTACTTCTTTGCTGTAGTTTTTTAATTTATATAGGAATTTTTTCCAGGATTCCAGATCCGGTTCGCTGTTTAAAGGTAATCCCAATTGTTCGAGTACGATTTCATCCAACTTTTCTTCTCTCATCTTGATCGGTACTTCATAGATGGTAGAAACGTCGATCGACTGGATGACCGCTTTGGGTGCTACATTACAGAAAAGGGCTACTTTCCGGCGTAAATCGGAATTCAGTTCATGTTCTGTACGTAATACCAGTACATCCGGTTGCACTCCGATTTCCAGCAAGGCTTTCACCGAATGCTGGGTAGGCTTCGTTTTTAATTCACCGGAAGCCGATAAGAAGGGTACCAGTGTCAAGTGGATCAATACCGATTTTTCCCCCAACTCCCATCGTAACTGCCGGACAGCTTCAATGAAAGGCAAAGATTCGATGTCTCCGACAGTACCTCCGATTTCAGTGATCACGACATCATATTCGCCTTTGTTGCCCAATAATTTGATGTTTCGTTTAATCTCATCGGTGATATGCGGGACGATCTGTACGGTTTTACCCAGATAATCTCCCCGTCTTTCTTTGTTGATTACATTCTGGTAAATCCGTCCGGTAGTAATATTATTGGCCTGCGAAGTCGGACAACCGGTAAATCTTTCGTAATGTCCGAGATCGAGGTCTGTTTCTGCTCCGTCGTCCGTCACATAACATTCGCCATGCTCGTATGGATTTAATGTCCCCGGATCTATGTTGATGTAGGGATCCAGTTTTTGGTTCGCAACTTTATACCCCCTGGCCTGCAGTAATTTAGCAAGTGATGAAGCGATAATGCCTTTCCCTAGAGAAGAAGCGACTCCACCTGTAACGAAAACATACTTTGTTGACACTGTATCTTGAATTTTATTGATTTATCAAAGTGGCAAAGGTAATAAATTAAAAGGTTAAAAGTGAAAAGTAGAAGGTAAAAAGTTGGCGAAAGGTAAAAGCAAAGAGATGGGAGTGGTTATGAGGTATGAGGCGGGGAGGAAGAATAGGAGAGTGGGTAAAAAATTAACGCTCTGTGAACAAAGGGGGGAATTGTTCTCCTGGGGAGAGGCTTTGTCGGCAGAGCGTTAATCGGCTTTGAGGAGCCGCTGTTTAGATCAGGCTGTCGAGAGCTTTCAGTTTTTCCTGAAGTAAATTCAGCCGTTGGCGGGTATTTTCGATTTTAGAATTCAATTCTTCGATCAAGCCTTGAGATTTACTGGATTTGGCGATAAAACCGATGTTGTTTTCATAGGTGTTGACGTCGAGTTCCAATTGTCTGATTTTGGCCACCAACTTTTCTCTTTCGTTGATAATTTTGTAATCCTTATAATCACCGGCATCCAGTGAGGACAATTTTGCCCTGAATCTTTCCAGGTCACGGTCGTATTCATCCAGATTGAGCTGGTCGAACCAGCCGTCGATGAGATGTCTGAATTCTTCCTGGATAGCGTCTTTGTATTTAATAGGTACAAATCCGATTTCTGCCCAGCGGTTCTGAAAGTCTTTCAGCTTATTGATATCTTCCTCTGCATTCCCGGACAAAGTAAACTGGCGGGCTTCTTCGATAATCGCTTTTTTCAGTTCCAGATTTTTGCTCTGTTCAGAATCGATGTCTTTGAAATGGAGTTTTTTGTTATTGAAAAAAGTATCACAAGCTTCCCGGAAACGTGCCCATACTTTGTTCGAATATTTCTTGGGAGCGGGACCGATTTTCTTCCATTCTTTCTGATAAGAGATAATTCTGTCGGTCGTGATTTTCCAGTCGGTACTGTCTTTGATCGCTTCTACTTTTTCACAGAGCTTGATTTTTAATTCCAGGTTTTTATCCTGTTCGGCCGACATGTTCTTATAGAAATCCCGTTTACGCTCGAAGAAAGTATCGCAGGACGAGCGGAATTTTTTATAGATTTTATTCCGCTCCTTTTGGGGAATGGTTCCCGAATGCTTCCATTCTTCCTGTAGGTCAATAATATTCTGAGTGGCTGTATTCCATTCCGATATAGAACGGTATTCACCGGCAGCGATAGCTGCTGCTTTTCCGCAAATTTCTTCTTTGACTTTCAGGTTATCTTCCTGTTCCTGTTTCAGGGATTCGAAAAAATGATGGTATTTTTCGTTGATCTGGCTAGTGGCAGCTTTAAAGCGTTCCCAAAGCGGTTCTTTTTGTTCTTTGGGAATAGGACCGATTTCTTTCCAGCGGGAATGCAGTAGTTGTAATTGTTTGAAAGCTCCGGCGATATCGTTGTTTTCAACCAATTTTTCAGCTTCTTCACAAAGAGCGTTTTTCGCATCCAGGTTCCGTTTCAGGTCCAGGTCGCGCAACTCTTTATTGATCTTGATATAGTTATAAAAATTTTCAACGTGATGGTGATAAGTCTCCAACAGGCCGTTTAATTGCCCTTGAGGTACCATTCCGGTATTCCGCCAGCGTTCCTGTAAGTCCCGGAATTCCTGGAATGTCTTGTCCAGTGCTTCTTCTTTTTGCACCAGTGCTTTCAATTCTTCGATAATACCGAGTTTTATTTTCAGATTTTCTTCGCGTTCGGCTTCCGTTTGCCGGGCTGTAGCGTTTTTTTTATCTTTATAGAGCTTGTAGAGGGCATTGAAACGTTCCCGGTTGTCGTTTTTGTATTCGAAATCTTCCGGTTTATCTCCGTCGGCAGTGAAGATGGCCAATGCTTTTTCATACTCCTCTTTATACCGGGATTCAAAAATCTCGGGTAATCCTTCAAATATTTCTTTTAAAGATACCACCGGGTAATCATTGATCAGCTTTTGGGCTTGCCGAATGATTTCCTCTGTACTTAATATAGAAAAATCAATTTCCGGTACTTCTTTCTTTTCCTTAGCGTTTTCGACGGCCTTGCTTTCAGCGACAACGGGTTCGTCGTTTGTACTGGTTTCTAAGATTTCCGGATTCTTGATTTCCTCTTCCGGGATTAAACTGTTTTCTTGCTCCATGATTTGTCAGCAGTTAAGTGTTCGCATATCAATAGGATACATTATCATAACCTGCTTTCCCTGAAAAGGAATTTCGAAAACCTTTGAGAAATACAGCTTCTATGCTCTATTGAACTCACGAAAATACTTTATTTTTCTGAGAAAGACAAATTTTTGGATTTACCTTTGTCAGGTTTGTTGTAGATCATGATATTATTTGACTGATGTGTAAATTATTTTGTTCCTTTTCAGAATTCTTTCAGGAGATTTACTGTCTTGAATTTTAAACTTAGTAAGAAAGCTTTTATCTTTGACTTTTTAATATCGAGACAATGGGTTATTATATTTTGTATGGTTTTCTTTGGGTGGGTGGGCTGTTGCCTCTGAGGATCTTGTATTTTTTTTCGGATATTTATTTTTATCTGATTTACTATCTGTTGAAATACAGACGCCGGGTAGTACGGGCGAATTTACAGCATGCTTTCCCGGAAAAAGATCTTTCGGAAATTATAAAGATTGAAAAACGATATTACCGGCATTTGTGTGATTTTTTTGTGGAAATGTACAAGATGTGGCATATGTCGGATGAACAAATACGCAGAAGGTGTAAGTTTACGAATCCTGAAGTGATTCGGCGGTATTTCGATCAGGGTAAAAGTGTTATCGGGGTATTGGGGCATTACGGCAATTGGGAATGGATGTCTTCCTATAGCCTTTGGATGCCCCGGGAATTCGACTTCTTTACCTTATATAAACCTCTGCATAATGCGGTAGCGGATAAAATGATGATCCG
Source organism: Odoribacter sp. N15.MGS-14 (assembly GCF_000980245.1). Lineage (NCBI taxonomy): Bacteria > Pseudomonadati > Bacteroidota > Bacteroidia > Bacteroidales > Odoribacteraceae > Odoribacter > Odoribacter sp. N15.MGS-14. The sequence goes on along the minus strand of NZ_LARE01000056.1, from coordinate 6,188 downwards.
GCTGAGGTCGAGGTTTGGGGCGAAACCGGTACCTAAAAACGATATTTTGCGCCGGATTGTCGAAAACAAAAGAAACGGACGCTTATTCCTGGCCGGATTTATCGGTGATCAGACACCGAATAGGGCTAACCTGAATTTTTGGATGGAATTTTTAAATCAGGATACGCCTATATTAATAGGAACCGAGAAGATTGCCCGGAAATTCGGTTTGCCGGTAATATCCCTGAAGATGCGGAAGGTGAGGAGAGGGTATTATGAGGTGGATTTTGTCGATGTATGTAGTGATCCCGGACAATTGGAACCCGGGGAATTGACCCGGATACATACACGTCTTTTAGAGCGGTATATCCGCGAGGTTCCTGAATTATGGCTTTGGTCGCATAAACGGTGGAAACATACACGGAATACGGATGGAAGTGAAAAATAAAGAAATGGCTCGGGTTGCGGTGATCATATTGAATTGGAACGGGGAAAAATTACTCCGTGAGTTTTTGCCTTCGGTGGTTAAATACACCGATCCCGGTTTGGGCCGGATTGTCGTGGCCGATAATGCTTCCGAAGACGATTCGGTCCGGATACTGGAACAAGAGTTTCCGGAAGTGGAATTGATCCGGTTTTCGCAAAATCATGGATTTGCAGGTGGATACAACCGGGCTGTCGGTTTGGTACCGGAGGAGATCGTTGTATTGCTGAATAGTGATGTGGAGGTCGCTCCCGGATGGCTGGAACCTTTGGTCGCTCTCCTGGACGAAGAACCGGGGATTGCAGCAGTGCAACCTAAAATTTTGGCTTATACGAACCGGAATCATTTCGAGTATGCGGGGGCTTGCGGAGGGTTTATCGATTCCCTGGGTTTTCCGTTTTGCAGGGGACGGATTTTGAACGTGACCGAAGAGGACCGGGGCCAATATGATGAGGTGCGCGAAGTGTTCTGGTGTAGTGGAGCTGCCTTGTGTATCCGCCGGGAAAGCTATCTGCAGGCCGGAGGTCTGGATGAGCGTTTTTTCGCTCACATGGAAGAAATCGATTTGTGCTGGCGGATACGGAATCGCGGTTATGCATTGAAGGTACAGCCGGCTTCAGTCGTTTATCACTTGGGAGGAGGTTCTTTGCCCATGAATCATCCCCGGAAGCTATTCCTGAATTACCGTAATAATCTGCTGATGCTCTATAAAAACCTGAGCCCGCGGGAGTGGAAAAGCAAAAGCCGGAAACGGCGTGTCCTGGATTTTATGGCCTGGGTGATGTTTCTGGTGAAAGGGGAGTGGGCCAATGCACGATCGGTGGGCCGGGCTTACCGGGAATTCGGAAAAATGAAAAAAGGGTATATTTCTGCCACTATTATCCCGAAGCAGGATCCTTGTATTTATCCGGGATCTGTTATTTTTGCTTTTTATTTCAGGCATGTTCGTTCTTTTTCACAACTCTGGAAATAAACCTTTGTCTGGCAGATTTGTCTAAATGTTAAATGCTGGAAAAAATCGAACCCATGGAATTCATAGAAGATGACGAGATCATCCGGTTGTTTCACGAAAGGAAGAGAGAACAGGAAGCTTTCCGGTTGCTGGTAAATAAATATAAAGAGCGTTTGTATTGGCATATACGGAAGATTGTGATCAACCATGACGATACGGACGATTTATTGCAGAATGTGTTTGTGAAGATTTGGCAAGGATTGCAAGAGTTTCGCAACGATTCGAAACTATATACCTGGATGTACCGGATTGCAACCAACGAATCGCTGAATTTTCTGAACGAGAAGAGCCGGAAAGTGTACGGGAATAGCGATGAGATTTCTGTATATCTGGAAAATACTTTAGAAAGCGATACTTACTTTAGCGGGGATAAAATACAAAAAGAACTGCAACGGGCTATTCTGACTTTATCCGAACGCCAACGTTTGATCTTCAATATGAAGTATTTTGACGACATGCCTTACGAGGATATGGCAGATGTGCTGGGAGTGGCTGTCGGGACCCTGAAAGCGACTTATCACAATGCCGTAAAAAAAATAGAAGAAAATCTCAAAATAGTGGATACCTTAAATTGATTAAGCCATGGAAAATTTTGACGATAAATATAAAAAGAAAAATCCGTTCACTGTACCTGAGGGGTATTTTGACGAATTGACCGGCCGAATTACCGGTCGGATAGAAAAACAGAAAGAAGTGAAAAAAAGTTCTTCTCTTCGCGGGTTGAAGCCTTATATGGGCTTAGTGGCTATTTTCTTTCTTGCTTTAATGGTGGTTCAGATTCTATTTCCCGGAGCGAAGAATACTGACTTGCCGGATATCGAGGGGGAAAATACTATTGTACAGGAAATGGAAGCAGAGGATATTTTCGACAGCCAGTTTAATCCGACAAATGAAGAAATCATCGAATACCTGGCTTCTGAAGTAGATAATTATGAGATGATTCTGGCTGGAATTTATTAAGTAAATAAGAATATGAAGAATATAATTTTGATTGTGTTGCTGTTGTGGAGTGGGGGGGGCGTATGGGCTCAGGACAAATTGACCGACGAGAAACGGAAAGAATTCGATGCGCAGAAAGTCGCTTTCTTTACACAGGAATTGGACCTTTCCCCTGCTGAAGCAGCTGTTTTCTGGCCTTTGTACAATGAGATGCAGAAGAAAAACCGGGAAATAGAAGCCGATATGCGGAAAAGCTTTCATGAAGTGAGAAATGCGAAAGGACTGAAAGAAACCGATTATAAAGAAGCGATCGGGAAAATGTTGGGCTATGAAGCCCGGCTCCATGAAGTGAAGAAAGAATATTATCAAAAAATGATACAAGTCGTTCCTGCTTCGAAAATATGGAAACTCAGTGATGCTGAGCGAAAATTTCATCGACAGTTGTTCGATAAACTCCGCCGCGAATCCTGCTCTCAGAAATAAACCTAAAAAAATAGAGTAAAAGTTTGCAGGTTTGTCAAAAAGCACTACTTTTGTGATCGCAATTCAGCGCAGAACATCGAGGAGAGATGGGTGAGTGGCTGAAACCAACAGTTTGCTAAACTGTCGTACGGGTTACTGTACCGGGGGTTCGAATCCCCCTCTCTCCGCCAAATTAATGAAAGTTGTAAAAAGATCGGATTTTTTCCGGTCTTTTTTATTTTATTGGGTTCGAGCCAATAGTGTGGATTAGGGATCAATCGGAAAACCTGTGTTTTTCGATATTTATAAATATCTACATTCTGTGCCACCGTTCCCATAAGTAGTATGACCGCCTGTTGATTCGGCATAGCGCCTCTCATATTAATAACCCTTTTATAATTTCGATCCGGTTAGTGGTATAAATCATCCCCCTGATTTCCCTTTCATATTTGAAGTATGTAAAATAAAACCTGTACCTGTCGTGCTGCTATCTCTTTAACGGCGGATAACTCTTTTGCCATCTTTGCCATTCATAGAATTTCAATTGGCACTTATGGCAACCATTTGTATCCACATAATAGAGTATTTTATACTTATGGTTTAGTAATGAATAATCTATAGTATCTTTTCCATATATTTTCATGGTTAAATTGTCTGGAAAAACAATCTCTTTTCCCATCCAATGTTTGACAACCTGTTTGATTTCTTTTTGGGGGAAGTACATCCCATGCTTATTGATAAACAAGCTAACAGAAATTTGTTATGATATATTTTATGCTATTGGGGAGAAATTGCTTAAGTTTATTTTAGATGGTGGAAAATGAGGACAGGATTATCCGTTTCTTTTAAAGAGATTGAAGTGAATCGGTTTAATCCATATTGTTTGTCGACATTCAATGCTAATAGGGCTGGAATATATGAAATTATTTGATCTTGATATACGCAAAATGCGCTATATAAAAAAGGGTATTCTGGAAAAAAATCATCACCCAGTTTTATCGTTTTCACTTCTTTTGTTGCTGTATCGATTTTTGAAATAAAGTCTTTTATCCCGGTATTTTTGTAAAAAATAGAATATACAATATTCAATGTCCCTTGCGAAATATATAATCCTTTTATTCTTCTCAGAGTCTCTTTCCCTTGTAGGAAATGATATGTTTTTTCTCTGTCAGTATATATGAACGGGGGAATTTGATCACTGGTATTGAATATAAAAGAGTATAAAGGTTTCTTTTCTTGGGAAGTTAATGAAAAGATTGTATGTTCGTATTGTTCACTGACCAATAAATTACTATCGAGACAATGAAAGGGGGAATATTCAAAACTGAACCCTTGATTTTTTTTAAACTTGTCTAATCGATTGATAATTTCTTTTGTTATAGGATTGTACACGACATAATTGTATAATTGATTATTTGAATAATCAGAAAATAAGTAGATGGTACTATCGTTCTGAATATGAAAACAATCATACCAATCATTCACTTGTATAGTATTTTGAAAAACACCGTTGGTATCATATTTGAAAATTTTCTGATTTGTTCGTGAAAGGCAATACACATGAGAATCATAGACCTCAAAATCGGAAATGGAAAGGTACTCTCCCGGAGCTCTTCCTTGGTTGGCTATTTTATTTTGGTATTTCCCGTTATGGGTAAAAATAAAAATGGTGGCTTGTTTTTTATCGAGAATATATATATGTTCGTTTTGAAGAACTATCTTATCAATTCCTCCTATCAAATTGTTTGGAGTGGTTTCCAAAGCAATAGTGTGATAAGCATTAAAAAAATTTGTGATTTTATCCTGCTGATTAATGTCTATTACAAATTTTTCATTCGCTTCTATTATTGCTTCTTTTGGTGTACAAGAACCTGAAAGAATTAATATGATGAAATTGAAGAGATATAGTACTTTCATGCGTTTACTTTTAATTCGTAAATATTGAATCTTACATAGTCATCTGCTCCTGCACTGATTATAGTGCCTCCCAATAATTTGATTTTACCTTTGGTGCCAACATAAATTTCACATTTTGATGGATGACGATTGTAGCTGCAATCCAATCCCCCTTCTTGTTCTGCCAATGCTTCAATATGGCCTGTTGTAAGTTGAACATTATCGTTTTCTCAACATTGCTTATCGTTACAAAAATATACAACTTTTTAGGAAAATCAAAAGAAAGGTATTAGGAAGATAGTTTTACCAAAAAAAAGTGTAAATCCTGATTTTTTTTTGTTTTTATAATGTATCTTTCTAAAAATCAGGGTACCTGGCAACTGTCGTTTTCGGAATTTTGGAAGTTTCCATAATGCAGAGTCCGCTTTTTCATCGGAGTAGCCACTCGTTTGATCATATAAGCTGTCTTTTTAAATGCAAGGTATAACCTGGGCCATAAAATCTGTAATTTTTAATGGTGGTATTTTTCAGAGGATAGAAATCAAAATTGTGTGATAAAAGGTATGAAATATCTGTATTGTATTGTAATTTTTTGTTTTTTAGGGTGTACCTGTAAGAAGGGAGAAATACCGGAAGGAAGTATTTGCCCGGAATACGGGTCATCGATTGGCCGTCACTTTACTTGGGACGAGGCGGATTCTGTAAAACAAAAAGCTGCTTACTTTTTGTTGAGCCAGATTAATAGTTACACTTGTAATAGTGCCGGGCAAACAGTTAGTGAAACAATACCGCCGGCCTTTCTGATTCGCCATATTGAATCCAAAGTCGGTCAATACAGGACTTGTTCCTGGCTGAATGGAATGACTTTCGAAACTTTTTCCGAGTATTTACTTCCCTATCGGGTGGGGGATGAAGATCCCTTCCGATTTCCCGGACCTGATACGCTTTATCGCACTAAGTTCGATTATCTTGTCCGTCATTATGATGATTGTCGGAACTCTCCTTATCAGTTGGGGCATTTCCTGTTGAAGGCATTCTCGGCAGGAGAAGCAAAATTCCCAGGGGAATTAGTACCTGAAGTATATAAATTAAGGTTTTTAGGTATTCCGGCTACGATCGATTTTCTACCTGTTACCGAGCGGGAGAATTTAAAATCAGCCTGGATTTATATCCCGGACGATCGTTTACAGCCACAAGCTCCGGGGTATATGCAGACGGGCCGGATTGGAAAAGTGTACCGGAAAACTTTTTCCCGACAGCCCATTCCCCAGTCACAAGATGGAGAGTACATTCCCTCTTTTTTTAGAAATGCTTTTCAAAAGGATGTTACTGACCAATATTTGCATACGCAGCAAGTTACTTTGTCTGTTCCTGCCGGAATGACTGCGAAACACGTATATCTGGCCATGTATACCG
>NZ_LARE01000059.1:0-20281 GCF_000980245.1 Odoribacter sp. N15.MGS-14 | reverse complement strand
TACAACTTTCCGAATTGAGCCATACTTTCGTACCATCCCCCAGTACCAACTGAAATTCTCCTTTTCTTGGAATCTCCAGCGTATTAAAAGTCAAGGTAACAGGCTGTATTTTTTCCTGCCGGTATTCCACTTTTCCTCCTGTTGTCTCCAATCGTATCCCGGCATCGATAATTACAGAATCGTCCATCTGCCGATTTAATTCCATGCGTTGACCATCTCCTAAAATCAATACCGCCCGACTTTCTCCGGCCGGGAATTGAGAAAAAACCGGCAGAGGCTTATCCGCTTGTCTGGCAAAATTGATCTTTATCCAAATAATCCCAAAAGTGACAACGGCAATAGCGGCTACTCCGACACAAATCCGCTGTAACCTTCGCCGGAAAAGACGACGGTGATGTTTAGCTTGTACCCTGTAAAAAGCTGCCAACGCATTAAATAAGTGACTTTGAAGTTCCTTTTCCGAATAGAAATTTTTGCGACTGATCTCCTTCCACATCTGCAAATTCCGGTCATCAGCCGACAACCAGTTTTCAAATTCTGCTTCTTCTTCAACCGACAGAGTATCTGTCAAACGCTGGGAAAGCAAGCGGGCTATCTGAGGGAGTTGTTTTAGTTCCATTTTCAATTTTCTTATACCCCCAAAACGACCAGGGTATTGAAAAGTGTCACATAAATCAATCCATTTTTCCAATTTTTTTACAAAACTCTGTTTCGGAAAAAAACATAGAACAAAATCATCCCTCTCAGTTTTTCCTGTAGTATCTTTTTTCCTCTTTTCTTATGGGATTTTACGGCATCGATGGATAAATGCATCAGCTCGGCAATAGCCGAATTATCATATCCATCCAATACCAGTTCAAATACTTTACCGACTTGCGGAGGCAAGGACCTCACCGCCTCTTGAAGCAAAGCATATACTTCGTCTTCCAGCAACTGATGGAAAAAAAATTCTGTATTTTCCGCCAAACGTTGTTCGCGAAAGTATCTTTCTTCCACCTTACGATGTTTCAGAACATCTAAACAACGATTACGTACCATATTATATAGATAAGCCTTCAAGGCCCATATATTTTCGAAATGCAGTTTTCGTTCCCACAATTCATAGAGGACATCCTGTACCACATCTTCCGCCATCACTTGCTCGTCCAATAAACGACAAGCAAAACTTCCCAAACGCGCATAAAACAAACAGAACAACTCCTGAAAGGCATTGTCTTCTCCCTTTTCTAACTGCTTCAGCCAAATTTGTTCGTTTGTAACCATAAAAAAGGTTCGTTTCTTTTGGTGGGAATCCGCTAAAAGAAAAATGGACAGATGGCAATTGAGAATTGACAATTATTGGAAGTTCCGCTTCCATGAAAAAATAAAAAAGAAAAGAAAAAAGAGAGAAAGAATAAAGAAGATAATTATTGATTATCAGAAGAATAAAAAAGAAACTATAGGTTTGGAGATACATTATCAATTGTCAAATGACAATTGTCAATTACCAAAGTACCCGCAGAACCCAGGGACTTTATAAACTTTATGGACTTTATAAACTTTCGACTGATTTAAACGAACGTTATTTATTTTTTCTAAACAGTTTTCCCAATACCTGCACTAAGCCATCCATGCCCTCGATGTGGTTGATCATCGAGATACTTCTAAAAGCACTCATATCCTCATCCATACCTAATTGAACCGGGTAAACCAATATACAATTGATCGAATTAAAATATTTATTGATATAATTCGGGACATATTCCATATGCCGGGAGTAAGAAGGACAATTCGGCCGACTCATCACCAATATCAGGGCATCGTTATCCTGTGTAGCAGTAGCCACTTCCTTAAAATTACTCCAATCTGTAAACTCTTTAAATTCAGCTAAAATCAGGTGTTTGGATTGTACCAAATGCAAAATATCCAGCACGGCCGGTGTACCGTAAAAAACAATTTTCGTTCCGACATTTTTGGCCAGGTTCCAAATACTGATCAACCAATACGGAAAACCGACCTCTTTCTCTGCATTTTCAGGAATAACGACGATATAACGTTTCACCGTCGACATCGGCTGCATAGGACGATAAGCCAAGGTAGTCGTAGCACATTTACTGAGCACCTCTTGTGTCAGTTTCCCCAGGAAAGTATCGGAAATATCCTTTTGGGTACGCAGGCCGATAACAATATCCGTGATCTTATGTTCTTTGGCCACATTTCTAATTCCGTTGACAATATTCAAGTCATAACGTAAAACGGTATCCACCCGGTGATCCATTCCGGCTCCAGTCTTAACAGCTTTCTCAAGCAGACGTTCTGAAATTTTTTCCGCTGCCGGATCGGTATTGTCCGACTTCACAATACTCACAGCAACCAGTTGTGCCTTATTACGCCGGGACTTTATAGCGGTTCCCAAGGTGATCAGCTCATCGACTGTCTCAGAATTACTCAAGGGAATCAATATCCTCTCCTCCTCGTCATCACTATCACCGATCCGGTCACCGCTCATTTCCGCCAAGGCTATATTCTGAGCAGAACGTTGGGTAATAAAAGAAGCGATCGTACAAGTAATCAGAATCATAACGATAGTTCCATTCAGGACGTCTTCATTCAACAATCGAATCGGCTGCCCATCCGGTCCGGTACCCAAAATCACCTCATACCCGATCAATACGGCAGCCAGCGTAGCCGCAGCCTGGGCATTACTCAATCCGAAAATCAGACGTCCCTCATCGCGGGTCAGTTTAAAATTTTTCTCCGTTATCCAAGCTGCCATAAACTTGGATAGAGTGGCTATGACCGTCATCACGACAGCAACCCAAAGCGCAGTCCATCCGGCGGCAAAAGTGCGTACATCGACCAGCATTCCCACTCCGATCAGAAAGAAAGGAATAAAAATAGCATTCCCTACAAAATCGATCCGGTTCATCAAAGCTGAAGTATTCGGGATCAACCGGTTCAAAGCCAAACCGGCCAAAAATGCCCCGATAATAGCCTCCAACCCCGCTGCTTCCGCCAGAAAAGAGGCAAAAAATACCAAAGCCAACACAAAGATATATTGTCCTACGGAATCTTCATAACGCTTGAAAAACCAACGCCCCAGCATGGGAAATAAGATCACGACAATACTGATAAAAACCAGACTTGAAACCCCCAGTTTAATCCAAAACTGTTGATTTATTTCTCCGGTAGACATACCGACAATCACCGCCAGTACCAACAAAGCAAGAATACAAGTAATCACCGTTCCCCCGATAGCGATACTAACCGCCCGATTCTTGGTAATACCGTATTTACTGACAATAGGGTAAGTAATAAGCGTGTGGGAAGCATACATACTGGCCAACAAAATCGAAGTCGGCCAGGAAAAATCGAGCCAATATACACCGGTCAAAGTGCCTACGATCATGGGAATCAGAAAAGTATAAAGTCCGAAAGTCAGGGTTTTTCCATAATTCTTTTTCAGGTCGGCCATATCGATCTCTAAACCGGCGATGAACATGATATACAATAACCCCACGGTTCCAAAAAGCTCTATACTACTGTCTCTTTCCATAATGCCCACACCATTGGGGCCGATCACAGCACCTGCAATAATCAGACCGATCAAATCAGGAATCCTTAAACGCTGTAATAGAACAGGCGTCAGTAGAATAATAAACAGTATCAGAGAAAAAATCAACACCGGATTTTTCAGCGGCAAACTAAACACTTGTAAGAGCATAGGCAACGGTTTTATCAGCATGACAAATTTAATAAAAATGCAGTAATAAAAATCCCTTTCCTCCGCTTTGTTCTTGCGGTCTATAGTAGTTTTTTTTCGAAACTTTTAATAATTAGTAATACAGAAAGTTTATAATTTAGCGTTATTGTATCAATTTTCATTAAAATATTCACTTGAAATTTTTATGATTATGTGTGCTAAATTCTTTTACATCCTGATCGTACTGATGGCGGGACTATTTCCCTTCAAAATGCAAGCCTCAGAAACCAAACAAACTTTCATTCTTTACACTCCTTACACTAAAATCTCTGTTCCACCCGGAGAATCTATCAGTTACAGTATCGATGTCATCAACAATAGTGACGAAGTTAAAAATGCCACCCTTGCCTTAGCCGGTCTACCGAAGAGCTGGAGCTATGAAATGAAAGCCGGTGGCTGGACACTGGATGAGATCGCTGTACTCCCCGGTGAAAAAAAGAATTTTACCTTGAAAGTAGATGTACCTCTAAAAGTAAATAAAGGCACTTACCATTTCACGATCGGTGCAGACGGACTTGCCCGCCTGCCTCTTGCCATAACGGTCTCGAAACAAGGGACCTACCGGACAGAGTTTACTACTACTCAACCGAATATGCAAGGAAATTCAAAATCGACGTTCACTTTCAACGCCACATTGAAAAACCAAACTGCAGAACAACAATTATATGCTCTCATGGCAGAAGCCCCCAGAGGCTGGAATGTCATTTTCAAAGCCAACTATAAACAAGCCACTTCGGCACAGGTTGCCCCGAATGCCAGCGAAAATATTTCGGTCGACATCACAGCTCCTTCGAATGTCAAGGCCGGTACATACAAAATACCTGTCATCGCTACTACCGGCTCCACTTCTGCCCAACTCGAGTTTGAAGTGGTTATCACCGGATCGTACCGTATTGAATTAACCACCCCCCAAGGTCTCTTGAGTAAAGATATCACTGCAGGTGACACCCGGAAACTCGAACTAGTCGTCCTCAACACCGGTTCTGCCGAATTAAAGGACATCCAGTTGTCCGCTAACAAACCGATCGATTGGGAGGTCAGTTTCGAACCGTCCAAACTGGATCGTCTGGCTCCCGGAGATAAAGCGAATGTTACAGCTGTCCTCAAAGCTTCCCGTCAAGCTCTCCCCGGAGATTATGTGACTAAAATCACTGCTCGTGCACCGGAAGCCGATACAACCACCGATTTCAGAATATCTGTCAAAACCCCTATGATCACCGGCTGGATTGGTGTCGTTGTCATCCTGGCTGCTTTAGGTGCCGTTTACTATCTGTTTCGCAAATACGGAAGGAGGTAGGCTATGTGTGAAAGCATTATCGAATTGGTTCAGTTAACAAAGCGATACGGTCATTTCACAGCAGTCGACCGATTGGACCTAAAAATTCACAAAGGTGAAATCTTCGGGCTTTTAGGACCGAACGGAGCCGGTAAATCGACAACGATCCTGATGATGCTGGGCTTGACCGATCCGACTTCCGGCACTGTGCATGTTTGTGGTACCAACTCTACGACTTATCCGGTCGAGGTCAGAAAAAAGGTAGGCTATCTACCCGAAGATGTCGGTTTCTACGACGACATGACAGGGCCTGAAAACTTATTATATACCGCCCGGCTGAATAATATCCCGGAACAAGAAGCCCGGCAGCATGCAGCCCAGCTCCTCGAACGGGTAGGGCTTGGCAGGGAAATCGATAAAAAGACCGGTAAATACTCCCGGGGAATGCGCCAACGTCTGGGCTTGGCAGATGTACTCATCAAAAATCCGGAAGTGATTATTTTGGATGAACCCACCTCGGGGATCGATCCGGCAGGCGTACAGGAATTCATCAGTCTGATCCGGCAATTACGGGACGAAAGAGGACTGACCGTACTGTTCTCTTCCCATCACCTGGACCAGGTACAACAAATCTGTGACCGGGTGGGTTTATTCTCTCAAGGCCGGCTACTGGCTGATCTCTCACTCAACGATCTGCAACAGGAAGAACATGGATTAGAATACATTTATAACCAATATTTCGGAGGAGGACAAGGTCATGAATAAATATCACAGTCCCTTTTGGACAATTGTCCGCAAAGAAGTCGCCGATCACGTCAGAAGCTGGAGATTCCTTATCCTGATAGGTATTATCGCACTAACGTGTATGGGATCGCTCTATACCGCCCTAACCAACATCGGAGCAGCGATAAAACCCAATGATCCGGACGGTTCGTTTCTTTTTCTCAAGCTGTTCACGGTCAGCGACGGAACTTTACCTTCTTTCACGGTTTTCGTCAGTTTTCTCGGTCCGCTGTTAGGAATCGCTTTAGGCTTCGACGCCATCAATTCGGAGCAGAATAAAGGAACCTTAAGCCGTATTTTATCGCAGCCCATTCACCGGGATTATTTGATCAATGCCAAATTTGTAGGTGCTTTGATCGTCATCGGAGTCATGCTTTTCGTTCTGGGATTTCTGGTGATGGGCTTCGGGCTGATCAGCATAGGTATTCCTCCAACTGCAGAAGAATTTTTACGGGTCATCGTTTTTATCCTGATCAGTATCTGTTATGTGGCTTTCTGGCTGAATCTTTCGATCTTCTTTTCGATCAAATTCCGTCAGGCTGCAACTTCCGCCCTGGCTTGTGTCGCCATCTGGTTGTTCTTCAGTATTTTCTATAATATGATTATCAACCTGATCGGTAAAGCCATCAGTCCATCGGAAATGGCTACCACCTATCAAATGATCGGTTATCAACGGTTTATGCTCAATTTATTGCGCTTTGCTCCCAGTATGCTTTTCAACGAAGCCACAACCACTTTGTTGATGCCTTCTGTCCGTAGTCTGGGACCGTTGACGATGGAACAGGTACATGGGGCAATCCCTAGTCCTTTGCCTCTAGGCCAAAGCCTGCTGATCGTATGGCCTCAACTTACAGGCCTCATCGCAGCAACGGTCATCTGTTTCGCTTTGTCTTACGGTTCTTTTATGCGGAAAGAAATCCGGTCCAGATAAAAAAAAGAGCCTTACGGCTCTTTTTTAATCTTCATATCTGATAATCGTCTGCTCACGGTCGGGACCTACCGAGACAATCTTCACCGGTACTCCCAGCTCCTCTTCTAAAAAGCTGACATAAGCATTGAATTCTTCCGGAAATTCATCTTCCGAAGTCATTTGGGTCATATCTGTTTTCCATCCCGGTATTTCCACGTATACAGGTTCGACTCCGTCACAAATATCGAACGGAAATTCATCGGTCTCCTCTCCATTTATTTTATAAGCGACACAAGCTTTAATCGTATCGAAGCTGTCCAATACATCACTCTTCATCATGATCAACTGACTAACCCCATTGATCATCACAGCATATTTCAAAGCCACGAGATCGATCCAGCCACAACGGCGTTTCCGGCCGGTAACAGCTCCGAACTCGTGTCCCAAAGCACACAACTTCTCTCCGGTTTCGTCGAATAATTCTGTCGGGAAAGGACCGGCACCCACACGGGTACAATAGGCTTTGAAAATTCCGTAAACTTCACCGATATTTCCCGGAGCGACTCCCAAACCGGTACAAGCTCCGGCACAAATAGTATTCGACGAAGTCACAAAAGGATAAGAGCCGAAATCCACATCCAGCATCGTTCCTTGTGCCCCTTCGGCAAGTACGGATTTACCCTCTTCCAGCAAATTATTGATAACGTGCTCACTATCGATCAGCTGAAAACGCTTCAGGTAGGCGATCGCTTCGAACCATTCTTTTTCCAGTTCCGTGATATCGTATCGATAATTCAAGGCTTTCAGAATGGCTTCATGCTTTTTCTTAGCAGCCGCATACTTGTCTTCAAAATGATACAACACATCCCCTACTCTCAACCCATTACGGCTCACTTTATCCGTATAAGTCGGCCCGATCCCCTTACCGGTCGTTCCGATTTTCGCATCTCCTTTAGCAGCTTCATAAGCAGCATCCAGCACCCGGTGAGTAGGCAGGATCAGATGTGCTTTCTTGGATATACACAATTGTTTGGTCAGATCATGTCCACTGGCAGCTAAACTCTCAGCCTCCTGACGAAACAGAACCGGATCCAGTACAACTCCATTCCCGATAATATTCTTTTTCCCACCCTGAAATATCCCGGAAGGGATAGAACGCAATACATATTTTTGCCCTTCGAATTCTAAGGTATGTCCGGCATTCGGACCGCCCTGAAAACGGGTCACGACATCATATTTCGGTGTTAATACATCAACCACTTTTCCTTTCCCTTCATCTCCCCATTGCAATCCAAGTAAAACATCAACTTTCATCTGTATCTTTATTTATTCGTTTACAGTAATTCTTTCTCCAAAACCTCCCGTCGGATTTCGGGAAACACAAACGTGCAAAAGTAAACATTTTTTTCTATTGTAAACAGAAAAAACCGCTAAAATCACTCACTCTCCCGACAGGCCTTACACAATCCATAAATATACAAAAGGTGGTGATGCACAGAAAATTGGTATTTATCTTCAATATGTTCGACGACCTCGTTGATCCGGGAATCGGCAAACTCCTCCACTTTACCACATTTCTGACAAATCAGATGTTCGTGGTAACGGTTGTTAAAAGCTTTCTCAAACTGGGCGATATTATTCCCGAACTGATGTTTGATCACCAACTTACAATCCAAAAGCAACTCTATGGTATTGTATAAAGTAGCCCGACTCACCCGATAATTTTTATTCTTCATAAAAACATACAGGGATTCGATATCGAAATGTCCTGTATGCGAATAAATCTCATCCAGGATAGCATATCTTTCCGGAGTCTTCCGGTGTCCTTTTTGTTGCAAATAAGTTGTAAAAATCTCTTTTACAGTTTCTTTTATTTTCTCCATATTTGAACAACTTTCGTCAACCATCTTTTCCATCCTCATTCTTTTTTCTCTCTTCCTATCTATTTCTCACTCTAATCTTCACCTCTCTTTTTCTCTCCTCCTTCCATCTATCATCTCTTATCTTTCCTCATTCTCCACCCTCATCACGCTTTCTACCCCTTGTATCTGGGATATACGGGAAACTATATTATTCAAGTCGGCTGTATTATGTACATACAGATGAATGAATCCTTCAAAAATACCGTCCCGGGTATCGAAATGAATCATTCGCATATTCACCTTCCCTTCTTTTGCGATCAGGGCGGTGATATCGCTGACAATCCCCGGTTTATCGATTCCTGTCATTTTTATCACTGTCAGGAAAGACATCAATTTATGGCTCACCCATTTAATCGGGACAATCTTATCTCCAAAGCTGGCCATCAAGCGGATCGCTTCGGGACAAGAACGCTTGTGAACCGTAACCTTCGTACCTGCAATATTCATACCAACCACGTCGTCTCCCGGAATCGGATTACAGCAAGGAGCGATCACGAAATCCGAATTGACATCCAGCTGGACATCGTTGTCGTTCTTCTTTTTTTCCTCTCCGTCTTTCCCATTCCATAAGAACTGGAGTTTCCAGTATTTTATAAATTTATTTTCCGCTTTCTTCTTGAGTACTTTTTCAAGATCTCCTTCCGTAATGATATTTTTAGCGAGCTCAACATACAAATCGTCCTTATTGGTCAGGTTGTAATCGGTCAGAACTTTCTTCAATGGCTCGGAGGTAGGCGGTAAATCCAATTTTTTCACAACAGCCTCGAAGATCGTGATACCGGTCCGGATCTGTTCTTTCCTATACTTCTTAAAGGTGGCGTTGATATGCGTCCGGGCTTTCGCCGTCACCACAAAATCCAGCCACTCCCTTTGAGGTTTCTGTTTATCGCTCGTCAAAATCTCCACCTGGTCTCCACTCGTCAGTTTATGGCTCATCGGCACCAACTTATGATTCACTTTCGCTCCGATACAGGTATTTCCGATTTCAGTATGGATATCATAAGCAAAATCAAGTGCCGTAGCTCCCTTAGGCAAGGTACGCATATATCCTTTAGGCGTAAATACCCGGATTTCCTTTGCGAATAAGTTCAGTTTAAATTCGTCGAGGAACTCCAGCGCACTGGCATCCGGCTGATCGAGAATCTCCTTAATTCCCGCCAGCCATTTATCCAACTCCGAACTTTCGCCTTCATTTTTATATTTCCAATGGGCAGCTAACCCTTTCTCTGCAATCTCATCCATACGTTCCGAACGGATCTGCACTTCGAACCATTGTCCTTCAGGTCCCATAACCGTCAAGTGCAAAGCTTCGTATCCATTGGCTTTAGGCACACTCACCCAGTCGCGAATCCGCTCGGGCTTGGGACTATAAATGTCTGTAATCAAAGAATAAATATTCCAGCACTGCCATTTTTCAGGCTGATCTGCTTTGGGTTTAAACACAATCCGTACGGCCAGCAGGTCGTAGATTTCATCGAAACTGATATTCCGTCTCTGCATTTTCAGCCAGACCGAATACACACTCTTCGTACGGGCGGTGATGGTATATTCGTAGTGGTTCTCGCTCAGACTTTTACGTATCGGCTTGATAAATTCTTCAAAGAGTGCCGAAAATTGTTTCTCGTAAGCTTCGATCTTTTTATCGATAACCTCATATTCTTCGGGATGTTCGTATTTCATACTGAGGTCTTCGAGCTCGGTTTTGATGGCATGTAATCCCATGCGGTGAGCCAAAGGGGCATAGATATACAGGGTCTCGCTCGCAATCTTCACTTGCTTATGCTCGGGCATAGAAGCCAGCGTACGCATATTGTGCAAACGGTCGGCAATCTTGATCAGGATCACCCGGACATCGTCGGCCAGCGTCAGGATCATCTTTCGGAAACTCTCGGCCTGCCGGCTGGTATCCGATCCCATGACCCCACTAATTTTGGTCAGGCCATCGACTATAGAAGCCACTTTCGGCCCGAATAAATTAGCGATATCTTCAACTGTATAATCGGTATCTTCCACCACATCATGCAACAAAGCAGAGATGACAGAAGTCGTCCCCAAACCGATCTCTTTCACAGCAATTTTAGCAACAGCCAAAGGATGAAGAATATAAGGTTCACCGGACCTTCTCTTCACACCTTTATGAGCTTCATTGGCAAATTCGAAAGCTTCTTTGATTTTTTGTCTGTTCTCTTTAGAAGTCTCTTTTCGTAACGATTTCAATAAATCTTCAAAAGCTTCTTTAATCTGTTCTTGTTCTGTCATAGATATTAGCTGCCTCCGACAACGATACTAATTGTTTTGCACGACATTTAATCTTCCAACCGATACCTTGTCAAAGATAGTGAAAGGCAAGAGCAAAAACAACAAACTTGTTTGATGATTTTACCGAGCCGCATCCTATCTTATCCAAAGATATAAAAAAATAATTGAGATACTGCTAAAAGATTTCAACTTAACACATAAAAATTCTTTGTGAACTAATTTCTTCCTTCAAAAATAAACCGGCCATCCGATCGAACAATTCTGTTTTTTCAGTGGTTAAATAACTTCGCCTGCTGTCCTTACCCAATCTCCGGTCGATCTCTGGATGCCGTTTCAAATAGTCGGCCAGACTCCCGGCAACGATTTGTCCCTGTCCGATAATTTTCACCCGTGAAGGAACAAAACGGGCGATCAGCGGCCGTAATAACGGATAATGTGTACATCCCAGGATAATCGTATCGATTTCAGGATCGGTACCCAACAGTTCCTGAATGTATTTCCGGACGAAATAGATCGCCCCTTCTCCATCCAGTTCGTTATTTTCAACTAACGGTACCCACATCGGACACGCCAGCTGGGTAATCCGGAACCTCTCTTCACCATATAATTTCCCGACTTCTATCGGATAAGATCCGGATGCTACGGTTCCCCGGGTAGCCAGAATCCCGACATGCCCGTTTTGCGAATAGGTATTCAGCGCTTCTACGCTGGGACGGATAACCCCTAATACCCGTTTTTCGGGATCCCATTGCGGTAAGTCCACTTGCTGTATAGTCCGCAACGCCTTTGCCGATGCCGTATTACAAGCCAGGATCACCAAGCGGCACCCCATTTCGAAAAGTTTATGAACAGCCTCCCGCGTATATTCGTAGACCACCTCAAAAGAACGGGCACCGTAAGGGGCCCTGGCATTATCCCCCAGATACACATAATTATACTCCGGTAATTTCCGGACAATTTCTTTTAAAATAGTCAGCCCTCCGTAGCCGGAATCAAATACGCCGATACTCTCTTTGTGTTGCTCCATATCCTTGAATCAGAAACGACAAAAGCCGCCTATCCCAGGCGGCTTTTTATCCTTTTACACTCCTTATTGCAATCCTAATTTTTTCTTTACCAACGGCAGGACATCCTGTGAATTTTCAGCGGCATACAGGATACCGGCATTCATGTCGAAGATATAAGTAAACCCATTTTCTTTACCTACTTCCTTGATCGCGTTCAATGCTTTTTCCATTACAGGCTGCATCAGATCATTTTGTGTTTTTTCCAGTTGAGCCATAGCCGTTTCCTGAAAACGTTGGATTCTTTGCTGCAATCCTTGCAATTCTTCTTCTGTTGTAGCCCGCATAGCCTCTGAATAAGTCTTCATTTTTTCAGAATATTCGGCTAATTTAGTCTGGAATTGTTCTCTCAAACCATTCAACTCTGTATTTACTTTTTTCTGTTCCTCTTCGAAAGTCTTTTGAGCGGCAGTCCATTCCGGCATAGCCTGAATCAACTTCTGAGTTTCAATGTGGCCCAGTTTTACCTGTGCAGAAACACTCATTGCAGCCAATGTCAAAGCTACAAGTACAAACACTTTAATGGTATTTTTCATCATTTTTCTGGTTTATAAATATTATCATTAAATTATCTAACTCTTCCGGATCTGTTTCATTCAGACGACCGGTTTATTCTTCTTTCTTTTTGACGCTATACCCCAATTTCCGCAATACGACATTGCTTTTATCGAGTTTCGGGTCGAAATAGACAACTGAATTATCGGCGGCAACATCGATAATCATACCAAAATTTCCTTCTTTAGCGACATCTTTAATGACCGCTAAAACTTCGTCCTGCAAAGGTTTCACCAGTTCTTCGCGCTTTGCGAACAGATAACCGTCGGTGCCGAAATATTGTTGCTGCAACAAACGGGCTTTATTCTCTTTCGCTGCAATTTCTTTCTCCCGGTCTTCGCGCATCGAAGGAGTCAGAAACACTTTATCGGCATTATATCTGGATTGCATTTCTGCTATTTCCGCGTATACCGCATCAATATCGGCCTGCAACTTCTGCGAATAATCGTCCAGTTCCTGCTGGGCTTTTGCATAATCGGGGATACAGCTGAAAATATATTCCATATTCACGAAAGCATAGCGTGTTCCGCTTTGCGCCTGTGCAGTACTCCATATGCAAGACAAAAATAATAAAATAAATCCGTTTTTCAATTTAAAATGTCCTATCATAAATCGTAAACCGCAAATCCATTTTAGAATTCCTGTCCTAATACGAAGTGGATCTGTGAACCGGCAGCTCCCGGACGTCCCGGTACAGAGTCGAATCCATACCCCCAGTCGATACCTAACAACCCGAACATCGGCAGGAATACACGCAGACCGACACCGGCAGACCGATACAGGTTGAACGGTTCGAAATCTTTCAGTTCATACCATGAGTTACCGGCTTCCATAAACGCCAGCGCATAGATCGTCGCCGACTGTGCCAGCGAAATCGGATAACGCAACTCCATGGTCAGCTTGGAATACAAGCTGGCATCGGAAGCATTCGGAGCGATAAAGCTAGAGCCTGCATTTGTCAGAGAACCGTTTTCATATCCTCTCAAACCGATATATTCACGTCCGTAAAGGCTATATCCCGACATACCGTCACCCCCCATTTCGAATCCTTCGAACGGCGAACGCTTGTTTTTGTCGAAGTGACCGAGGTAACCGTACTGTACCCCTGTATACAACACAAATTTTTTATTTTTATCCAGAGGCATAAATACTTTTCCCTGAAATTTCCATTTGTGGAACTCGATCCAACGGTATTTATCTTTATCTTTAATATTCGGACTGGCATAATTCTTATCGGTAAACCAGGAATAAGGCGGCGTAAACGTCAATCCGAGAGTAAAGTCAGAACCTTCACGGGTATACAACGGATTATCGATAGAGCTTCTTCTCAATTGTACTGCAAAAGACAGGTTGTTCGAATTTCCTTCGGAAAAAATATAATAAGGCCAGTTTTTCAAGGTATACCGCTGATAGGAAGCCTCGGTATATAAGGTAAAGAAATCATCCGGCCAGGTAATCCGTCGTCCCAATCCGGCACTCAACCCGAAAGTGGTCATCAACTGATCGGTATCATACATGTCTTTGGCACTATTTCCGGCATAATAGGAGTTATAATAACTACGGCTATAACCGGTCTGACGGGAATAATAAGCCGACACACTCAATGAATTCGGTTTTTTACCTCCCAGCCAGGGCTCCCGGAAAGAAACACTGAAAGAGGTATAATATTTTCCATTGGTCTGTGCTTTCAAACTCAAAGTCTGGCCATCACCCTGAGGCAAAGGACGATATGACTCCCAATTAAAAATATTCCTCATAGAGAAATTGGTGAAAGTCAATCCGACAGAACCGATAATCATACCGGCCCCCCAACCTCCGGAGATCTCGATCTTATCATTTGCTTTTTCCTCTACTTTGTATTCCAGGTCTACCGTTCCGGCTTCCTGGTTCGGTAGTGGAGTCGGATTGATTTTTTCGGGATCGAAATGTCCCAGATTAGCCAATTCCCGTACACTCCGGATAACATCTTCCCGGCTGAACAATTCTCCCGGATAAGTATACAATTCACGCCGGATTACATGCTCGTGAGTACGATCGTTTCCTTTGATAATTACCCGATCGATCGTCGCCTGTGGTCCTTCCACCATACGAATCTCGACATTGATCGAATCGTTCCCCACAACAGTCTCTACCGGCATCGCCCGGAAAAACAGGTAACCGTTGTTCAGGTAGAAGTAATTGGCTACAGCATCTTCATCCGAATTCAAACGCTTATCGAAATAACTCTTATTATAGACATCACCTTTCTTAATATTCAACAATCGGGATAATTTATCGGCATCGACCACCGTATTTCCGACCCATGTAATATCATTATAATAATACTTGTTTCCTTCTTCGACGTCGATATAGATTTTCACCCGTTTCGGACTTTCCTGTACAACGCTGTCGGCGATAATAGCGGCATCCCGGTAACCGAGTTCGTTATATTTATCGAGCAGGTTATATTTATCGTCTTCATAACTTTCCTGAATATATTTTGCCGATTTAAAGAAATTCCTCAACGACTTTTCTTTGGTTTTCTTCATCGCTCCCTTCAGCTTGCTGTCACGCACTTTTTCGTTTCCGGTGATAAACACATCGCTGATCTTGATTTTATTCTTCCGTTCGACTGTCGCATCCAAATACACAAAATTCGGTCTTTCAGGGTCATCCCGCTGTAAAACCTTCACAGAGATATTGTAGTATCCTTTTTCTTTAAAATATTTTTCGATGATGCGCTGTACACCGGCGATCATATTATCGGTTACCTGGCTTCCGGGTAACTGATTGATTTTCTCTTTAATTTTACTTTCTTCCGATTTTTTGAGTCCGATATAGTTAATCGCAGACAAACGGTGACGTTCTGCCAGATTAATAATCAGGAATACTTTCTGTCCTTCTACCCGGTCGACAGAGATCGTCACATCGGAAAACAATCCCTGGCCATACAAACGGCGTATCGCTTTCGTTATCGCATCCCCCGGTATTTTCACCTCGGACCCCACACGGAGACCGGTAGCCAGAATCAATGTTTCAGGATCGTACTGCTCACCAATACCGGTGACCTCGATACCGGCAATTTCGTATGTTTTAGGGCTCGAATAATAAATATCAGGCTGGGATAAAGTATCAGCCGACTGCGCCATAACACGACAAAAGCAGAAAAAAATTATTGAAAGACAAAGAATTACTTTTCTAACCATATATATTCTTTTAGCTATCTAAGACAGCGTTACCAGTTACTTTTCAGTTACGTTTATCCCCTCTCCCTTTTCACCCTTCACTTTTATCTGTTCTCCGGTCATTCCAAAACGTCTCTCCCGTTGCTGAAAATTACGGATTGCCAAATATAAATCATCTTTTTCAAAATCAGGCCAAAATTTGTCGATAAAATAAAACTCCGTATAAGCACATTGCCATAACAGGAAATTACTCAACCGGCATTCTCCGCTTGTACGAATCAATAAATCAGGATCAGGAATCCCCGCGGTAGTCAGATAACGGGCAAACAATTCGTCCGTAACCTCCTCCGTATCCGTCACTTTTCCGGCCTTATAATCGGCCATCAACCTCCGGGCAGCTTCGACAATTTCCCAACGGGCTCCATAACTTAAAGCCAGCACCAAGGTCACTCCTGTATTTGCAGCCGTCCTGTGAATCAGCCCTTCCAACTTATGCCATACCTCTTCCGGCAAATCACCGGTATTCCCGATCACTTTCACCCGCACTTTCTGCCGCATCAATTCGGGCGTTTCGCGGATAATCGCATCGGTCATCAACCCCATCAGCGCATCAACTTCGGCTTTGGGACGATTCCAGTTTTCTATAGAAAAGGTATATAAAGTAAGGTATTTCAAACCGATTTCCCCACTAGCTTCTACAACCGACTTCACCGTATCCACCCCCTGTTTGTGTCCATACACCCGGTCTAAGCCTCTTTGTTCCGCCCAGCGTCCGTTGCCGTCCATGATAATCGCGATATGTTCCGGCAAGCCCGCTGCTATAATTTCTTCTTTAATATCTTGCATTATTATTCTGTTTTTCACTCAAAAGTGACATTCTGGGTTCAATGGAAAACGATAAGATACCGTAATTCCTCCCACAAAAAACCAATCTTTATTATATATAAAATTAGTCTCTCCCGTCCCCCAGGGATCGTACACCAGATCTATTTTATCGGTAAACAATTTCCGGGCACTCCATTCGATCCCACATGACCATTGCCGGTAAAGATTAAACTTTACTCCGATGCCCAAAGGGATAGAAACACTACTCTCATCGCCGGCTCCGAGATATCCCACTCCGGTAAAAAGATACGGAGACCACCAGGAGGATTCTTTCACTTTCTGCACCCAAAAACTGCGGAAATTAAATTCGACCCATGCAGCTACATCCTTCACCGTACAATGAAATCCAGCCGGATATACTGTCTCCCCGTTGGATAATAAGGGTCTTTCCCGGATATCTATTTTCGAAAAACCTGCATTCAGCCGTAAAGCAAAACGATCGTTCAGATTATAACGGTAAAAACCTCCTAGATAACGCTGACTCCGATCAAAGTGCCGGTTGGGATTATATTCGCCCATGTAATACCCCCTTCCTCCTAAAACTCCGAACTCTCCCCCAGGTTGACAAAAACCGTCCAAAGATAACAACAAAAGAGGGAAAAATAAGCTTATAAAGGTAAAAAATCGGGTAACAAATGCTAAGAAACAATAACATAGCTGGAATCGTTTCGGCAACTCCCTTTGTTCTGTCCTATCGTATAGCACTTTTTTATCCACTTCCATTTCCGATTTTTCACTCTAGTCTTTCATTCCGTTGCGTCTGTCTTCCCCCCACATCAGCTTATTCCTCAAGGTATCGTAATAATTATGCCGGGGTAGTTTCACCACATTGATTTTTTGGCTTCCGGTACAAATTTTCAATTCCTGTCCGTCCGTCATCTTCCGGATCCGGGAGTCCATGCACAACACATATTCGCCGGAACGCCCTTCCACTTTCAGCCTCACTTCAGCCGTATTCGGTACCACCAACGGACGAATCGTCAAATTATGCGGACAGATCGGAGTCAGAATAATATTCCGGCATTCGGGACTCACAATCGGTCCTCCACCACTCAGGGAATAAGCCGTAGACCCCGTCGGAGTAGCCACCACCAATCCGTCGGCCCAATAGGTCGTAAGATAATTCTCTCCGATATAGGCATGTATCTTCAATAAAGAAGAAGTAGCAGCTTTCAAAACTCCCACTTCATTCAGGGCATAATCGAAATCCGCTATCCGTTGTCCTTCCACTTCAAGCTGCAACATATCCCGCTGTTCCACCTCATACTTCCCGGCAGCGATAAAATCGACAGCATCTTCTATCTCCTCCACGGGTACATTCGCTAAAAACCCCAAATGTCCACTATTTACCCCCAATACAGGTACCCCACTATCTTTCACATAAATCACCGAATCCAGAAAAGTACCGTCCCCACCGACGCTCAGCAGCAATTCAACCTCCTCTTTTATCAAGGTACATCTGCCGAAACAATTCAAAAATTTCGGTTCGTAACCGTAGTTTCCACTCAACAGCGCAGCGAATTTTTCTTCACACACCATCCCCACTCCTTTCCTCTCCAGTCCTTCGACCAGACGTTTCAGGTAAGGAAAAAATTCCGGTTCTATACTTCTGCCATAAATCGCTACGGTCATAAATCGATCCTCCTTCATTCAACAGACAAAGATAGAAAAAAGTTGCTGAGTTGCTGAGTTGCTGAGTTGCTAACTTTTTAAACTCAGCAACTCTATAACTCAGCAACTCTATAACTCTAAATACTTCATCAATAATCCATAGCGTTCCCTCAGACTATCCTGTTCTTCCTCGCCTGTGACAAAACTATTCTTAACGGTATATCCGTACCGGATAAAAGTATCCAGGATCGGATCTACATTCAGTGTATTTATCTTCAAGGTGATCTGCAGTTGCTGGGAATCGCGGTTTCCCGACACGTAACAACTCAACACCCGGGCTTCGTTATATTCTACAATCTGCGCAACTTCGGCCAATGAATAATCGATCCGGTTGACTTCGAGCACCAGAATACCTCCCGGCTGGTCTACACATAGCAAAGTGTCCAAATGCCGGAGAATATCGGTCAAAGTAATCGAACCGACAAAATTATTTTTACGGTCGAGTACAGGTACCACAGACAACAAACTTCCGGCCGCCAGACAGATAACATCATAAATATGATAATTTTCATAAACGAAGGTACCTTCCACCGGTATCTGCAACACATCCAGCCGATCGTTCAGGTCGCCGTGAGCATAGATCATCTCATCATCCACGAGGCCCAGATACGTCTTTCCCTGCCCCATAGGCAGATGGGACACCCGGAAAAGTTCCATCCAGTTGAGTGCCTGCAAGCAGGTATCTTCGGGTTTAAGCACCGGCACAACATTCGATATCAATTCTGATGCAATCATAGTTCATTTACAACGATGTGACAACAGACAAAGTTACAAATGTTTTTAAGCTGTCAAAAATTCAGGATCTTTTTCAGTTCTTCCGAATTTCTTTTTTTAGGAACGGCTGTTTTGGGTGCAGGTTCCGATTCGCTATAAAATACCCCTGATTTTTTCCGCAAGACATAAGCTTCCTTAAACCCCTTCCTCCGGATAACGTTCAGTTGCCGGTTCGCCTCGTCGACCGTAGCATACATACCGGTACAATACATATATTTCCCTTTCTGAACGGCATAGACATCTACATCGGTTATTCCTTCGAACTCAGAAGGGTCGAACACCTCGTCGGCCGACATCAGCACAATGGTATATCCCACTGCCCCGGTCGGACTTTCCTGTGTCCGGGGTTTATCCAAAAAACGGTGAGTCGGCTCGACAGGCAACTCCGGCTGTTGCTGCTTTGCCCGTTCATAATTTCTCAACCGCCGGAGTAATAATTCATCGTCCCCGATATCATCTCCCTGCACATCATGCTGAATCTTTTTTTGAGCCACATATCGCTTCACATTCATGACAAAAGCATCGGGAATGACCTGTTGTACTACCGGTAACTCACCTTGTGCCAATTGTTCCTCCGGATATTCTCCCACCGTATAGCGATACACATTGTCGAACCCAAGGTATACTTTTACATTGTTGAAATGTTCGAAAAATACCCGTGGCACCGGATTACGGAAAGCACCGATCTGAATCGCATATCGGTAATCTACGGTAAACATATCCTGATCGGCCATCACCTGCTGTGTTTTTTCCACCGGCATAGACCGGTCCGTTATAACTTCATTTTTCTTCTTTCGAGCCAGTATCCGTTCAGGCACTTCGGAATCCTTCAACCGTCTCAGGGAAAACAGGAAATCATTATATCCGGTCCCTCCCCGGTTAGTGGACACATAGCCGTCAGAGCAAGTGGTATCCCGGAAAACGAGAGCAAAATCATCCATCGAAGAGTTGATCGGACGTCCCATATTCCGGGGTTCACCCCAACTCCCGCCAGGCTGCCGCTCCGACACAAACACATCCAATCCGCCAAGGCCGACATGTCCGTTGGAAGCGAAATAAAGTTTCCCGTCTCCGGCTACAAAAGGAAACAGTTCGTCGAACACTGTATTGACCTGTTCACCCAGATTCACGATATCCCCGCATTCCGGTCCCTGTACCGTAGTCATATAAATATCCTTTCCCCCGATTCCTCCCGGCATATCGGAAACGAAGAACAACAACGAATCCCTATACAAACAAGGATGGGCACAAGAATAGTCGTCGGAGTTGATATTCA
>NZ_LARE01000060.1:1927-20318 GCF_000980245.1 Odoribacter sp. N15.MGS-14 | reverse complement strand
TTATCCAGACGAATACTTGTTCCGTCATACATGACAAGGTAAGCTTTACTTTGCCCAGGAACGATCTTCGTAAAAGTAGTTAACGGCAGATCTGTCGGCTGAAATTCCTGCATAAGCCATAAAGTGCCGGCTCCGATAAGCAATACGGCAGCCACACTCCAACGTAGAATTTTCCGGCGGATAACCGATCGACGCAGGATTTTCCGCGATTGAATCAACGAATCATATTTTGATAAGATACGAGACAAATCACGTTCCGGTAAGGTTTCATGATTCCATTCGGAAACAACGCGTTCATAATAAGCCCGATGTTTCTCATCCGATCTGTACCAAGCTTCAAAGTTCCTTTCCTCTTCTTCGGAAAGTCCCTCGTTCATTCGTCGCAGTAAGATATCCCAATCTATATAGGTTTCCTTTTTCATTAGTTCGATATTTTTCACATATATATCCACTCGATCCCCAAATGGGGGACACAAAAATGATTTTTTTCATACGAACTAAATTATTTACTTTGCAGCAAAATTATATGGAGTGAGCGAGAAGCTAGACATAAAAGATCTTGGACGTAGAATAAAAGGGCGGGATGAAAAAGCATTTCGTTATTTGTATGTGGAATATTTTCACCATTTACAATCTTACGCAATGCGATATACCTACGATTGGACAGAAGCTGAAAATATCGTTCAGGAGTCTTTTCTCTCTCTATGGTGCAACTTACACCGATATGATGCAGAACGTAATGTGATCACTTATTTACTCACCATTGTTCGAAATGCTTGTCTGAAATATATACGGGATCTAAAAATACGGGATCATAACCAAAATAAAGTGATAGAAGCTTTGCTTTTCTCCAATATGATGGACAATGAACCGGATGAAAACCTCCTCCGTCGGTTGAATGAAATTTTATATCGCCTCCCGGACAAGCAAAGGGAAGTTTTATTGAAACATGCAGTGGAACGTAAAACACTACCGGAAATTGCTCTTGAGCTCGGTATTGCCGAATCTACATGCAAAACTCACTATAAACGGGCCATTTCCTTATTGAGAGAAAATTTACATTTTATCCTCTTTGGACTTTGATCCAAAAGGTCATTACAGGAGGATAGATATAACAAGTAATAAAAAAACCCGGAATCAAGACTGATTCCGGGCAATAAATCACTTCGTATTTATTATTCTTCACTACCAGTCTCCTGGTTGTTTTCTGTTCTTTCAGGCCGTGATTCACGACGTTCAGGACGTTCGCGTCTTTCGCCACGATCGTATCTTTCCGGGCGTTCACGTCTTTCACCCCGATCATTTCTTTCGCCACGCGGACGCTCAGGTCTTTCCTGATAACCTTCCGGTTTAGGCAGCAATGCTTTGTGTGACAAACGTAATTTTCCGGTTTTAGGATCTACTTCCAGTAATTTCACCTGAATATGATCGCCTTCTTTCAATACATCCTCTACTTTTTCGATGCGTTTGTAATCAATTTCAGAGACATGCAACAAACCGTCTTTTCCCGGCAGGATTTCGATAAAAGCACCGAAAGGCATAATCGATTTTACAACACCGTCGTACACTTCGCCAACTTCCGGTTTTGCAACGATAGCCCGAATCCGCGCCAAAGCCTTATCGATCGATTCTTTATTGGTAGCGGAAACGTCGACAATACCTTTATTACCAACCTCTTCAATATTGATCGTAGCACCTGATTTTTCCTGAATATCCTGAATAATCTTTCCTCCGGGGCCAATCAAAGCACCGATCTGATCTTTATCGATAGTAACGGTAACAATACGGGGTGCATGCGGTTTCAGGTCTTCACGCGGGGCCGGCATAGTTTCGGTGATGATATCCATGATATGCATCCGTCCACGTTTTGCTTGTTCCAAAGCCTGTTCCATAATTTCATAGGAAAGCCCGTCTACCTTGATATCCATCTGGGTAGCGGTAATACCGTCACGGGTTCCTGTTACCTTGAAGTCCATATCTCCCAGGTGATCTTCGTCGCCCAGGATATCGGACAATACGGCATATTTCGCGCAACCTTTATCGGTAATCAATCCCATAGCGATACCTGTCACCGGTTTTTTCATCGGCACACCGGCATCCATCAAGGCCAGCGTTCCGGCACATACGGTAGCCATAGAAGACGAACCGTTGGATTCCAGAATATCGGATACCACGCGGACCGTATAAGGAAAATCTGCCGGGATCATCCGTTTCAATGCCCGTAAAGCCAGGTTTCCATGACCGATCTCACGACGTCCTACTCCCCGTGAAGCTTTAGCCTCTCCGGTCGAGAACGGCGGGAAATTATAGTGCAACAAGAATCTTTCTTTTCCCTGAATAGTAGCCTCGTCGATTATTTTCTCATCCAGTTTCGTTCCGAGGGTAACAGACGACAAAGACTGTGTCTCACCGCGGGTGAAGATCGAAGATCCGTGAGGTCCGGGCAGATAGCCTACTTCACACCAGATCGGACGAATCTGTTCTGTAGTACGTCCATCCAGGCGTACCCCTTCGTCCAGAATCATCCGGCGCATCGCTTCTTTTTCCACATCGTGGTAATAACGTCCCACCAACATGGCTTTTTCGATCTGCTCTTCTTCAGGCAGAGAAGCCAGGTATTCGGCCCGTACATTATCTAACAATTCGCCACGCAGGTGTTTGTTCGCATTACACTGCCGTGCAACATCATAAGCTTTTTGGTAACACTTGTCCCAAATATCTTTACGGAGTTCCTCATCGTTCACTTCGTGACAATACGTCCGTTTCTCTTTTCCGACAGCAGCAGCCAGTTCTTGCTGAGCTACACACTGTTCTTTAATAGCTGCATGTGCAAACTTGATGGCGTCCAGCATTTCTTTTTCAGAAACTTCGTTCATCTCGCCTTCTACCATCATAATATTTTCATAGGTAGCTCCGACCATGATATCCAGATCGGCCTCTTTCAGAGCGGAAGCCGTCGGGTTGATCACAAATTCTCCATGGATGCGGGCAACCCGTACCTCAGAGATCGGCCCATGAAAAGGGATATCGCTGACAGCCAAAGCAGCCGATGCAGCGAGTCCCGCCAATGCATCCGGCATCGATTCTTCATCGGCCGAATACAGGGTTACCTGTACAAAAGTCTCTGCATGATAATCGTCCGGGAACAAAGGACGCAATGCCCGGTCAACTAAACGGGATACCAATATTTCGTAATCCGAAGATTTTCCTTCTCTCCGCGTAAAACCTCCCGGGAAACGTCCGACAGAAGCGAATTTTTCTTTATAATCTACAGACAAGGGCATAAAATCTACATCAGGACCTGCATCCTGAGCAGAAACCACAGTCGCGAGCAACATCGTATTGCCCATTTTCAGCATCACAGCGCCATCTGCCTGTTTTGCCAATTTGCCGGTTTCCAGCGTAATTACTCTTCCGTCAGCCAGAGTAATGTTCTTTTCAATAACGTTCATAATAACTTAACGGTTAAAAAATAAAATGTTTTAACGGAATTCTTTTTTGGAGGGAGGAGGGAGGATAGAAACAAGCCCGGTTGTCGCCGGGCTTGGGAAAACGTATTTTTATTTACGTATATTCAAAGCTTTAATGATAGCACGATATCTTTCAATGTCGCGGTCTTTCAAATAGTCAAGCAATGCCCGGCGTTTTCCAACTAATTTGATCAATGCTTTCTGAGTACCAAAGTCTTTGTGATTGGCTTTCAGATGTTCTGTCAAATGGCTGATACGGTAGGAAAATAAAGCTATCTGAGATTCCGCAGAACCAGTATCTTTATTAGACTTCCCGTATTGAGAAAAAAGCTCTTCTTTTTTTTCTGCTGATAAATACATGGTTTTTAATTCTTTAAATGATTAATATCGTTAAAACGCCGCAAAGATAGGCTTTATTCCCGGAATTACAAAGAAATGCGACAGTAATTCGTAATAAAAATATAGGTATTTAGATCATAGAAAGGAATTCTCAAAACGGGGTTGGTACAACTTGAAAATTATTTTTACATTTGTAGGTTTTTATAGCTTATAGGGAAAATCTTCCCTATTCACCTTGTGTATGAAATTTAGAAGATGATATAAAATTACGACGGATGAAAAGATTTATTTTTTTGTTGGTGGCCCTAATGCCTGTTTTGGTTTTTGCTCAGAAAGCTAAAATCGATTTTACAACCACCTCCCACAATTTCGGCACAATCAATGAAAATGCCGGTAAAGCAACTTTTGATTTTTCATTTAAAAACACAGGAAATGTTCCTTTGATCCTGACTAATGTACGGGCCGGATGTGGTTGTACGACACCGGAATGGAGCAAAGAACCGGTAGCTCCCGGCCAAACAGGCAGCATCAAAGTATCTTTCGATCCTCGCAACCGTCCGGGTGCTTTCGTTAAAAGCATTACAGTCAATTCCAATGCTTCCAATTCGGTCGTATCGTTAACGATACGGGGTAATGTTACCCGTAAACCGGTAGGCCCGTACGATCAGTATAAATTTAATGCAGGAGCGTTAAAATTAACGAGCAACACGATCAACCTGGGGGCGATAAAAAACACCCAGGTACTGGAACGGAAAATAGAGGTGATCAACAGCGAAAATAAACCTGCCCAAATTCAGGTAATCAGTGAACATCCCCATCTGACGGTAAGTGTCAGTCCTACCACCTTGACTAAAGATCAAAAAGCCACAATTTTGATCAAATACGATGCAACCAAGAAGAACGACTGGGGATTTGTTACCGATAAAATTCAGGTGCAGGTAAACGATAAAACGACCGGAGATATTACCGTTGCAGCAACCATTAGTGAAGATTTCTCTCACTATAACGGCAATTTTGAAAAGGCTCCTGAGATTTCCTTATCGGAGACGGAATATACCCTGAACGATCTGGATAAAAACACTACCTACACCCATGAATTCACGATCCAGAACACCGGAAAATCGGAACTGGTCATTCGTAAAATAAAAACTTCAGATCCCAATCTTTCGGTCACAGCTTCCAGATATACAGTCAAACCGGGAAAAAAAATCAAAGCTAATCTGAGCGTGAAAACCGGGAATGCCAAAAAATTAATTAAAGTCATCCAATTCACGACCAATGATCCTCACAATCCGATTGTGACTTATAAATTGATCGGGAATCTGAAATAAAAAAAATTAAAATCCGAAGTCATGAAATATTTTATTTCACTTATATCCACTTTATTATTTACGTTTACCGTATTTGCCCAGGGAGTGCTTGAAATAAAGCAACCCCAGCAAACTTTAAAAAATCTACAGGCAGACGATCAGCCGGCGACAGTGGTTTATACGGTTAAAAACACAGGCAACCAACCGGTCATCATTACCCGCGTCACTCCCATGACCAGCCTACTGAAAGCCGATTGGCCCAAAAGTCCGCTTCTTCCTGGTAAAAGTTGTGATATAAAAATCACATTCACTCCGATGCAATTACAGGAAAATTTCAACATGCGGATTATGGTCTATTCCAATACGAATCCTGCACGTAAAGAATTGACTCTGACAGGAAATCTGGTCGATAATCCTTCCAAACCGGAATTACTGTATAAATACAATATGAATGGTCTGAAATTCAAAAATAATAACATCAATTTCCGGAAAGTATACACTTGGCAAGTCGCTTCAGATACGCTGGAATATTACAATACCCTCAAAGAAGCTGTAAGCCTGGGAGTCATTTATAAATCCAACCACCTGCAGGCCACTTTCGAACCGGCACAAGTAGCTCCGGGTAAAAAAGGAAAGATTATTGTCACATTCGATGCCCCCAAAGCCAACGACTACGGTTATGTTTACGAAAGCCTCATTTTGTCCGTTAATGGCTCTAAAGAATATAGCAACCGTTTATCCGTTACCGCGGAACTCAGTGAAGATTTCAGCAAACTGAGCAAAAAAGAAAAAGCCAATGCTCCGGTGGCAAAATTCGATAAAAAAGAATGTAATTTCGGAGAAATCAAACAGGGAGAAAAAACCAGTTGTGATTTTACTTTAACGAATGCAGGAAAAAGTATCCTGTTCATCCGGAAAACAAAAGCCAGCTGTGGCTGTACTGCCGTTACCATGGGTCAAAAAGAACTTCAGCCCGGTCAATCGACAACCATCCGGGCCACTTTCGACTCCACCGGCAAATCCGGACGTCAGCATAAATCGATCACGGTAATCACCAACGATCCTTCCCAACCTGAAAACACCTTAATAATAAGCGGAAACGTAAAATAAAGCTAAAAGCGATAAATAGAAGGTAAAAGGTATAAAGTAAAAGGTAAAAAGTGAAATCCTTTTACCTTTTACCTTTTACTTTTAACCTTTTACTTTTTTCCTTATTTTTGTCCTGTAATAAAATGCACGAAATGGTTTATCCGGAAAATTTTGAAAGTAAGATTAAGTTTGATAAGATCAGGCAATTCATTCAAAAAAATTGTTTGAGTGATATGGGCAGGGATTTGGTAGAAGCGATGAAATTTTCTGCTGAACCGACAGAAATCCGGAAACGCCTGGAAGAGACGCGGGAATTTATGTCTATCCTGGAAGAAGAAGACCAATTTCCCGGTGATCATTTCAGTGATGCCCGCCCTTTTTTGAACAAAATACGGGTAGAGGGCTTATTTCTGGAAGTGGCCGAAATGGTCGCTCTCAAGCAATCGCTGGAATCCCTGACGGCCATTGTTCGTTTTTTCCAGGGCAAAGGCGAGCGGTATCCGCGTTTAACGGCCCAAGCCGGAGAAATCCAATTATTCCCCTATATTTTGCAACGTCTCGATTCCATCGTATCCCGCCATGGAAGCATAAAAGATACGGCTTCTCCTGAATTGGGAGATATCCGCCATCGTCTTCAACGGAAACAAAACGGTATCTCCCGGCGTATGCAGGCTTTATTACAACAAGCTCAGACAGAAGGGTGGGCAGAAAAAGACACCTCCATCGCCATCCGGGACGGTCGTATGGTTATTCCTGTGCCTTCTGCCTATAAACGAAAAATAAACGGTATCGTCCATGACGAATCAGCCACAGGTAAAACCTCTTATATCGAACCGGCCGAGATCGTCGAAACCAACAATGAAATCCGGGAACTGGAATTGGAAGAAAAACGGGAGATCACCCGGATCCTCCGTCGGTTTGCCGAAGACCTGCGTCCTTATGTCGATGATTTGATTCCGGCCTACGACTTTCTGGCTTATATCGATTTTGTACGGGCTAAAGCAGCTTTTTCACTCTATATAGAAGCAACCGTCCCGGCTTTCAGCGAGCGTCCGGAAATGTTCTGGTACGGTGCCCGGCATCCCCTTTTATGGCTCAGCCTGAAAAATACCGATAAAAATATCGTCCCCCTGAAAATAGAAATAGATGAAACCCAACGGATTATTCTGATATCAGGTCCCAATGCGGGGGGTAAATCCGTATGCCTGCAGAGCGCCGGTTTATTGCAATATATGTTTCAATGTGGTCTGCCGGTACCGGTCAGTGAAGCAAGCCGGTTCGGTATTTTCAAAAAAATACTCATCGACATGGGCGACGAGCAATCCATTGAAAACGATCTGAGTACCTATAGCTCCCACCTCATCAACATGAAAAATTTTCTCCGCTACGGAGATGAAAATACACTGATACTGATCGATGAATTCGGAACCGGGACAGAACCTATGCTGGGAGGGGCTATAGCCGAAGCCATCCTGAAAACCCTCAATCAAAAACAGGTGAAAGGGGTCATCACGACCCACTATACCAACCTGAAACATTTTGCAGCGGAAACAGCCGGTATCGAAAATGGAGCCATGCTTTATGACAGCCACCGGATGTTGCCTTTATTCGAGTTATGTATCGGGAAACCGGGCTCTTCCTTTGCCTTTGAAATCGCCAAAAAGATCGGTCTTCCCAAAGAAATACTGGAAGACGCTGCCTCGAAAATCGGTGAAGACCATATTAATTACGACAAACATCTGAAAGATATCGCCCGGGACAAGCGTTACTGGGAGGAAAAACGCAGACGCATTCACGAAAATGAGAAACGACTCGATGAAGTCGTCGAAAAATACAGCCAGGAATTGACCGAAGCTTCCCGCTTACGCAAAGAGATCATCAAAGAAGCCCAACAAAAAGCTCAGGAAATCATCAATTCGGCCAATAAAACCATCGAGCAAACCATCCGGGATATTCGCGAAAATCAAGCAGAAAAAGAAAAGACCCGAGAAATCCGGCAAAGAATGGAGGCCGAAAAAGAACGGTTGCTCTCCGAACAAGCCAGTGCTGAGGAAGAACGGATCCGGAAAAAAATGGAGAAACTGCAAAACCGGGAAAAAAGTAAAAAGATCAAAAATAAAGTCTCCGGCTCTACGTCGGTTTCCGACGGCACCGCAACCGAACTCCCTCTACAGAAAGGGGATTTTGTCAGTCTGCCCAACAAAGCCATCGGAGAAATTCTTGAAATCAACGACAAAAATGCGGTCATCGCTTTAGGAAATATAAGAACGACGGCCAAACTTTCCCAACTGAAAAGAGCATCGGCCGGTCAGGCCAAGAAAGTGGCCCGCACCCAACCCCAAGCCTCATATGCCAACATCCGGGAAAATATCAGCCAGAAACGTTTCGACTTCAAACCCGATATCGACCTTCGGGGAATGCGCGGAGAGGAAGCTTTGCAAAAAGTGATCACCTTCCTCGACGAAGCCGTTATGCTCAATTACAAAGAAGTAAGGCTACTACACGGCACCGGAACAGGGGCTTTAAGGCAACTGATCCGTCAATATCTCAGTACCAACCCGCTCGTCGCTTCCTTTGGAGACGAACAAATACAACTGGGAGGCGCCGGAATTACAGTCGTAAAATTAGATATATAATATTGGCATTTATATACATGTTTACCCTAAACGTAGGTTTTAGTTGTTTAGAATTCCGATGGAATTGTTGAGAGAATCTTCGATTCTGTTGAGATAAAATCCTTGGGATTTTCTGTTGAGCGTCTTCGGCTGACAATTAAAAATCAGAAAACAGAAGTTTTCTCTCAACAGAGCCATAGGCTCTCTCAACAGGAACGAAGTGAGTCTAAACAAACTGAAAGTTTCTAAACAACTAAAACCTACGTTTATAAATGTAAATATATATATCACTACCATAACATTTTTAGATTGTCATCAGTTTCTATTCTGTCGCTTTCAAATCCACTTTTAAGCCCCCACGTTCTCTTAAAGCCTGCAATATCTGTTCTTTCACTCTGCCACCCGATCTTGCTTTACAGACAAATCAACGCTGGTATCTGTTTCTGTTTTTCCGCTTCATCCAATCTTTTCCCCTTGGAAAAAACTTCATAATAACCTTCAAAAAAATCTAAAAACAAGTCAATGAAACAGATAGTTGATAAAATACCATTATATTTGAAACAGAATAAGACATTATTTATGGAAATCATTATTATTTTAGGATTAATTCTTTTAAACGGCATTTTATCCATGTCGGAAATTGCCATGGTATCTGCCCGTAAAAGTCGTTTAGAAACAGCAGCTAAAAAAGGAAGTAAGACTGCGAAAACCGCCCTGCGTCTGGCCAATGAGCCGGATCGTTTTTTATCCACAATACAAATCGGGATCACCCTGATCGGTATTCTGACCGGTTTATATTCGGGAGAAGCTTTAGCCGGAGATCTGGCCCGTTGGCTGGAAACAATCGGGATTCCCCAGGCCCATAGCCTCACTTTAGCGAAAGGGATCATCGTTATATTGGTCACCTATCTGACCTTAATATTGGGAGAGCTGGTGCCGAAACATCTGGGAATGAATGCACCGGAAAAAATCGCCCGGTTGATTGCCCGACCCATGGAAGTATTGTCCAAAATCGCCTCTCCTTTCGTCTGGTTACTTTCAGCCAGTACCAAAGCGGTTATCCGGCTCACCGGACTTCATACTTCTACCGAAAATAAAGTGACCGAAGAAGAAATTAAAGCAATCATTCAGGAAGGTACCGAAGACGGTGAAATCCAGGAAGTCGAACAAGACATTGTAGAAAAAGTTTTCAACCTGGGCGACCGTAAAATCGGTTCTATCATGACCCACCGCAGTGACCTCATCTGGCTGGAAATCGGCGAATCCGCCGAATCGATCCGGAATAAAGTGAAAGAGAATGTGTATACGGTGTATCCGGTAGCCCACGATGAACTGGACCATATCGAAGGAGTGGTGTACCTGAAAGATCTTTTCAGCCATTTAGACGAACCGGACTTCAAGCTAGCCGATATCTTACGCACGGCTCAGTTCTTTCCGGAGAACCAAAGCGTGTACAATACGCTGGGACATCTGAAATCCGATCACATCAAATACGGATTGGTAACCGACGAATTCGGCAGCATCCAGGGAATCGTCACCTTAAAAGATATCGTAGACGTGTTGCTGGGAGAAATCACCGAAAGCCACGACGAACCTGAAATCATCCGCCGCGACGACGGCTCCCTATTGGTCGACGGCCAATGCTCGTTCTATGAATTTTTGGAATACATCGATATGGAATGCCTGTATCCCGAATACGACTATAACACCATCAGCGGCTTGATCCTGCATCTGCTGGAACACATCCCCCATACCGGCGAGAAAATTTCCTGGCACGAGCTGGAGTTCGAGATCGTCGACATGGACGGTGCCCGTATCGATAAAATACTGGTATCTAGCAAGAGACACGATAAATAACAAAAATTTTATACGAATTGCTTTTCAGGCTCGATCGGTTCCAAAAGTACGATCGAGCCTGAAACGATCTTCTAAAGTCCATTTATAACGCTTTGCGGATTCGAACCAATTTCTCCAGCAATCCTTCGAGTAAATCCAAACGCAGCATATTCGCACCGTCCGATTTCGCATTTTTCGGATCAGGATGAGTTTCGATAAAGATGCCGTCGGCTCCGACAGCTATTCCGGCTTTAGCGATGGTCTCGATCAACTGGGGTTGTCCGCCGGTCACCCCACAACTCTGGTTGGGTTGTTGCAGAGAATGAGTAACATCGACGACAACAGGACACTGGCACCCTTGCTGCATGATGCTGATCCCTCTATAGTCGACCACCAAATCCTGGTATCCGAAAGTCGTCCCCCGCTCGGTCACCATCACATTCTCGTTTCCGGATTCACGCACTTTATCGACAGCAAAACGCATGGCATCGGGAGATAAAAACTGTCCTTTCTTAATATTCACCATCCGGCCTGTTTTCGCAGCCGCTACCAGTAAATCGGTCTGCCGGCAGAGAAATGCCGGGATTTGAAGGATATCGACATATTCGGCAGCCATAACAGCATCTTCAGGGCTATGAATATCCGTCACCACCGGTATTTGAAAATCTTTCCGGATCTTCGCCAATATTTTTAAAGCCTTTTCATCCCCTATTCCTGTAAAAGAATCCAAACGGGAACGGTTGGCCTTTTTAAAAGATCCTTTGAAAACATAAGGAATCCCCCATTTATCGGTGAGCTCGGAAACATGTTCCGCTATCCTGAGTGCCATCTCTTCGCCCTCGATGACACAAGGACCGGCTAACAAAAAAAACATCTCTTGTCCGGTTATTTCATTCAATATTTTCATAAATATAGGATTTTATGGTCAACACCAATTTCAAGTTAATATTTCTTTTTCCACCAGGCTTTCAGCCTTTCCAGTAGTTTCATTTCAGCAGCATTTTGCTGAGGTTTATAAAATATATGCTGTTTCAGCTCCTGCGGCATAAACTCCATTTCCACAAAATTACCCGGATAATCATGGGCATATTTATAATCTTTCCCATAGTTCAGTTCTTTCATCAGTTTGGTCGGAGCATTCCGCAAATACAACGGAACCGGTATGTTTCCGGTTTGTCTCACCGTCGCCATCGCCTCATTGATCGCCATATAAGCCGAATTACTTTTGGGAGAGGTAGCCAGATAAATCACACATTCCGACAAGGGAATTCTGGCTTCAGGCATACCGATTTTATGGACAATATCGAAACAGGTATTGGCCAGCAACATCGCATTCGGATTAGCCAATCCGACATCCTCGGAGGCGGAAATCAGCAAACGGCGGGCGATAAACTTAGGATCTTCTCCCCCTTCCAGCATCCGGGCCATATAATACAAAGCCGCATTCGGATCACTTCCCCGGATCGACTTGATCATGGCAGAAATAATATCGTAGTGCTGCTCGCCATCTTTATCGTACATCAGCGGATTTTCCTGCAACTCTTTACGTACCGTATCGTTATCGATGATGATCTCCGGTCCCGGTTGAGCATTCACCACCAATTCCAGGATATTCAACAGCTTACGGGCATCCCCGCCACTAAAGGAAATCAGGGCTTCTTTCTCTTTGACAACGATATTCTTTTCTCTCAGATAAAAATCGGTCGTAATGGCACGGTCTATCAGGCTTTCCAGATCGGCTTTTTCCTGAGACTTCAAGACATATACCTGACAACGGGACAATAAAGGCGAGATCACCTCGAACGAAGGATTCTCGGTCGTAGCTCCGATCAAGGTAACGGTTCCCTTTTCGACAGCAGCCAACAAAGAATCTTGCTGTGCCTTGGAAAACCGATGGATTTCATCGATAAAAAGTATCGGATTAGGCGTGTTGAAAAAACGCTGGCTCTCTGCTTTTTGTATCACTTCACGCACATCTTTTACCCCCGAACTAACAGCACTCAGGACATAAAACGGACGTTTCAACTGTTCGGCGATGATCATGGCCAAAGTCGTTTTCCCGACTCCCGGCGGTCCCCATAAAATAAAAGAAGAAACCACCCCGGATTCGATCATCTTACGCAACACTTTCCCTTTTCCCACCAAATGTTGCTGACCGATATAATCGTCCAGCGTCTTGGGCCTCAGTCGCTCTGCTAAAGGTTTATTCTCCATAAAAAATCCGTATCTTTTTACAAAGATACGGATTAAATCTTTCATTCTCCTGTATCCACTCTCATTTTTTAGAAGTGCCGCTCTCCAATATACTCACGATGGAGAACAAGCAAAAACAGATCGCTCCTAACCCCACCAATACCCGGGCCGGAACAAAAAATGCATTGTCATACAACCCTTCCTCAAACAGAAAGGCAGCTAAAAACAAGCACATTAAAGCGGTCAGCACCGGAATCAACGGAATCCGGTTGGCTAAAGCAAAACTCTGTTTCCACACTTTGGCCAACAAAATCACTTTACTGGAGATACTGAAACAAACCAAGCCCAAGCCCATCATGATGAAACCGGTGGTATTGGCTACATTCCCAACCATAGCAAGAATGACCACCAAGCCCCAGATAAAAGCCACCATTCCCATCACCAATACCAGTTTCGGCCAATTTCTACGGTCACCTTCTCCATAAGTATTCCGGATCTGTTTAGCGATACTGGCTACCAAAGCAATCAAGCTGGTACAAATACAGGCCAACCCTCCCATCACTGTCCCGGCTACCAAAAAATAAGCCCCTTCACCGATCCGGGATAACAATACAATCGCCCAAATCCAGGCAATCAGGGAGAACAATACAGTCAAACCGATCAGCACATTCTGCGTCATTGCAGAAAAACCTTCTTTATTGACTTCATACGTCGGATTGGCCGAATTGGCCGGTATCAAATAAAATTTTGTAGAAGAAGTCGCTGCCGTAGAAACGCAAGCTGCAATCAAACCGACTCCGGCCACCACATGGCCGGAAACAATGAAATTGGAATTTTCAGCAGAACCGAAAATCCAAATCCCCAATGCTATAGTTAAGAAGGCTACAACATATCCGAAACCAGGAATAATATACTTTAAAACCGTATGGAATTTATGGATCAATTGCCGGATAATGGTTGCAGCAGTCGCAAACAAAGCCAGACAAATAGCTCCCAGAAAAAACACAACAGGCCCGGCAACCTGCCTGGCCTCATCATCTCCATACAAAAAAATAAACCCGCCGAGAAAAAAGCAAATAAATGCCATCACAACGGGAATTGCCCGAAACAAAATACTGATACCGTGATTCATAATTCAATATTTGAAAATTAAACTCACACGGTATACGGAAAGCTCCGGATAAATGTTCTTTTATATCAAGTCGCATAAAGCAGCAGCTCCTGCAATAATTGCCGTCGTTGTATCGGCGACAGTCATGATAGAAGCATTGATCCCGTTGGCTTTCATATATTGACTGATCAAAGGCAGGAAATACTGTTCGGAAAGTACCATACCTCCTCCGATTACTAGCATATCGGCATTAAACCGGGTCATAAACGGCACCATGATCTCTCCGAAAGAATTCGAAAATTCGCGGAAGACCTGCTCGGTCTCTGTCTTATATTTACCGGCCTGGTATAAATCGATCATTCCTTTCACCCCTTGGACCGTCTCTCCGGTCAATTCGGCAAAACGCTTCTCGAACCAGCGGGTAGAAACATAATCCTCAGCGATCACCCCACGGAAGGGATAATTCCACAATTCTCCTCCGATAGGCACTCCTGGACCATACGTAGCATAACAACCGTCTACGATAAAACAAGCCCCGAAACCGGTACCCAAAGTCACTCCGATCAAATGACGGTCACGGCTTCCGTTCAATCTCCATGCGCCCATACCGAAAGCAGCGGCATCGTTTGTAAATAAAATAGAGGACGGCAGGATGCCTGTAACACGGCTCAATTCCTGACGGATATTCAATCCTTTCAGAGAAGCGAATTTATGATCGGCCATGGCGATTCCCTGCACAAAATCAAAAGGTGATGGCATAGCGACTCCGATTCCACGGATAGTCTTACCAGCAGCCTTACCCATACACTCTTTCAATGCTTTCTCCCAGGCAGCCAGAATAATACCGGCACTTTGATTTTCAGCCACTTTAACTTCGGCATACGTATTTTCGATCAAACTACAGTCGCTCAAATTAACAAGCTGACAAGCAATGTGTGACCCTCCGATATCCACACCTAGCACATAAATATCTTCCATTATCTATTCTTTTATAAGTTTAGTAATTCATTGAAGTACAAATGTGAAAATTTATTTCCACATATCAAATTTCTATCCCTTAAATATTCAGCCGGTAATGATCCACAATTTCCAGTAAGGTAACTCCATAACGCTCCGCGACCTTTTTTCCGATCCCCGGTATAGCCAGTAATTCTTTCCCTGTTGTCGGCAGCGTATTGGCCACTCCCAGCAAAGCTTTCTGCTGCAAAACGGTATAGGCCGGCAACCCCAGACGCATAGCTTCTTCTTTTCGCCACAAGCGCAAGGCATTGTATAATTCCGGATGCAAAACATCTTCCCCTACCTCTACCTTATCGGTAGTCTTCCTGGTCCGGGGTTTTGGTTTTTCCAATACAGCCTTTGCTTTCGCCATTAAATAGGCTTTCACTTCAAACCCTTCTTTCACTGCCTCCAGGGTCTCCATCTTCACTCCTACCTCCTGTCTCAATTTCTCCAAGGCTTCCTCGACTGTTTTACGTACATCTTTATTATCGATTTCGGGATGTGCACTCTCTAAGAAGGTAACAATATTCCGGCCGGTCTGTTCGCTGAAATAAG
Organism: Odoribacter sp. N15.MGS-14; assembly: GCF_000980245.1. Classification (NCBI taxonomy): domain Bacteria; kingdom Pseudomonadati; phylum Bacteroidota; class Bacteroidia; order Bacteroidales; family Odoribacteraceae; genus Odoribacter; species Odoribacter sp. N15.MGS-14. The sequence continues at coordinate 4,798 of NZ_LARE01000060.1, read as the reverse complement.
CTACCCCTTTGGCTACCCTTTCCCCGACCTGCCGATCGGTTTCATAATTTGCTGCCCCTTCGACCAGACGCTCCAGCTGCATCTGAAATTTTTCACCTACCTCTGTCAATTCACTATGACACAACTCCCTGACTTCCCGGCAACGTTTGGTTAATTCGGGATAGAGTTTCCACAAATGTTCTCCGAATACCCAGGCCACATGTTGCAAGCGTTTAAGGACACCACTAAAATCGAACAGTTCTTTCAACAACTGCAAATAATAGGTCCTGCGTGCCTCTTCCAGCTGCATCGGTCCGGGTTGATTCCGGGAAACTTCATCCGTAAAATGCTTCACCACCTGATCATTGATCAAAGCCTCGGGACGTAAAGGCGTTCCAAGGACCAATCCTTCCAAACTTTTACAGCGGCTCAAAGCAACATACACCTGCCCATGAGTAAAGGCAGCTCCCGCATTGACAATAGCTTTCTCGAAAGTCAATCCCTGACTTTTGTGAATGGTAATCGCCCAGGCCGTTTTCAAGGGATATTGTTTAAAACTGCCTGCGACAGTCTCTGAAATTTCCTGTGTTTCAGCATCGATACTGTATTTGGTATTGGTCCATTCTTCCCGGGTTACCGTAATCGCGTCCTTTTCGCCCCCACATCTCACCAGAATATTGTCTGCACTGATCGCTGTAATCCGTCCGATTTTTCCATTATAATACCGTTTTTCAGACGACGAATCATTCTTCACAAACATCACCTGAGCCCCTTTTTTCAATACCAAATGCTGATCTGTCGGGAAAGCGTATTCGGGAAAATCGTCTTTCACTTCCGCCGAATAGGTATAAGCCCTTTCTTCAATCGCATCGAGTTTGCGGTTATTGATCTGCTGAGCCTGGTAGTTATGAGTCGTCAGCGTAATATATCCTTCGGAATCATCCGGATTGAATCCGGGTATATACCTATTGTTCAAGGCCTTCAAAGTAGCCAGATCCGCCTGGTTATCCCGGATCTTATTGAGCAAATGAATGAACACCGAATCCGACTGCCGGTATACGTGAGTCAATTCGATACACTGATACGAGACCGTCTGTAAGGCTCTGCTGCAAAAAAAGAAAGGAGACGGATAAATATGCTTCAACATCCCCCATTCCTCTTCTTTCACGACAGGTGCCAATTGCTGCAAATCGCCGATCATCAACAACTGTACCCCACCAAATGGTTTGCTCCGGTCTCTGTACCGGCAGAGCATATCACTCACGGCATCCAACAAATCCGCCCTGACCATACTGATCTCATCGATGACCAGCAAATCCATACTCCGGATAATATTGATTTTATCCCGGCCGAATTTATGGTTAAACCGTTTCTCTCCCGACTGGTTTTCTTCGGTCCTCCCCGGAATATAAGGCCCGAAAGGCAATTGAAAAAAAGAATGAATGGTAACTCCCCCGGCATTGATCGCAGCCACACCGGTAGGAGCGACAACAATCATCCGTTTAGGCGAACGTTGCTTCAATTCCCGCAAAAATGTCGTTTTTCCTGTACCGGCTTTACCGGTCAAAAAAATACTGGTACCGGTATATTCCAAAAAATTAAAAGCAAGCTCTAATTGGGGATTCGTTTCCATATCGACGCAACATCATATTTTTACAAAATTACGAAATTTAAGGCCATAGCCGAATAAATTTCCGACAATTTTACAAAAAACTACAGGAAGTTAGCTTCAAAAATCAAAGCTATCCCCTGTAAAGAATAACCTTAAAAAGCAAACGTTCAATTAAACAAAATAATAAAATAGACCAAGCCGTAAAACTTGTTCGCAAGTTATTCTGTATAGAATATAAATTAGAAATGTTTTATGAATCAGCCACCCTATAAGGCTAATATATACATCGGAATCCAGACATTCGACTTATTAAACAAGAAAACTCCTTCTAAGGGATTGACTAGAGTTTCACTCAAGATTCGCAACATCAGAGTCGATTCAAAAACGATACTGGAACGTTACAGCGACGCCGGCCAGTATCTTCGAAACGACTATGTATCGTCACCGACGGCACCATAGCCCAAGGGACAACAAACAGAATAGGTAATAGCGATCTTAAAAACTTATCCTCCGTCCCCGCAAATTTCTCAGCCCCGCCTAGTTCAAACTATGGCAAGTATTTATGAAATTAAAAGATTCGAATCCTGTATAGAAACAAGAACTACCATGGTTGCTTAGGATATGCCACTGAAAGCCAGAGGACCAAAAGGTTGCCCGGAAATAAAAGATTAAATCTGATTTTATCGAGAGTCTATGAATATGCCGACTTTCGATAAAATCAGTGAATTTACGACTTAATTTTTAAACTAAATAATAAATATTGGATATTTGAATAACAACATAATAACACAAAGCATTCTATTGCTATTCAGGGAGATATTATCGGTTCGACTACTTTGACAACTGCTAACAAAGAAAAAGTCAGAGAGGGATTATTCGTTTTTAAGCAATTAATAGAAACAGCATATCCGAAAAGTTATGTCCGTTTAAGTAAAGAGGATTATGTGGAGTGTTATCTTCCTGATTGAAGCCCACAGCTTGGCTGATTTTTGGTTTCAGAACGATCGAATGTGTTGTGCTAAGTCAAAGAAAGCCTTTGGTTCACCTGCACCTGGAGGACATATAACCCTGGTATTCGGATTACCTTGGTGATTTACTTTTTCATGGAACTTTGCTCCTTATGTTTTAAGGATTACCGTGATGCATTATCTGGTCGATGGATTGAAAATCAAATCAAGTCAAAAATAGCCTTCAACGGCCGTTTTTACTTTTGTTACAGGCCAGCTAGTACATTTTTTGATGAGTACCGGAATCTCTTTTCGCTATCTTAAAGAGAAACA
>NZ_LARE01000060.1:1562-1817 GCF_000980245.1 Odoribacter sp. N15.MGS-14 | reverse complement strand
TTATGTACGAAACCGGCAAACGTTTTTCTGAAAGTCCTTTTGACTGGCTTCCATATTTGTACTCAACCTAGTAAACAGGAATTGTTGAATACCGGAAGATAGTGTACCAAAAAGTGTGTAAATCCCACTTTAATTATTTTTGTATTAGAACTTCAAAAATGTACTAAAATGGAATTTACACAAGAACAAATAACGGAAATAATTTCCGAAATCACAAATGGCGAATCGGGTCTTGAGGGTCTGGTCAAACAGGGT
>NZ_LARE01000060.1:0-1518 GCF_000980245.1 Odoribacter sp. N15.MGS-14 | reverse complement strand
CCGCGGCCGTCGTGTATGTCATGGCGGCAAAGTATTTGAATTACGTGTTCCCCGCAGCCGCAACAGTAACTTTTATCCGATGCTTCTGGGAGTGTTGAAAGATCAGGAAGAAGAAGCCCAACGCTTAGTAAGCAGTCTTTACTGCTCAGGTTTAACCACGGAACAGGTAGGAAAAATTTACGAACAGTTTTACGGTAAACACTACAGTAAAAGCCAGGTAAGCCGTCTTCTGCATACCGCCCGTGAAGATGTGAATGCCTGGCTGGAACGTAAACTTGAACCTCGTTATCCGATCCTTTACATCGATGCCACGTATGTCCTCACCCGGCGGGACGAGTCCGTGAGCAATGAAGCCTATTACACGGTTTTGGGAGTGAAAGAAGACCGCACAAGGGAAGTTTTAACCGTGGTAAACTTTCCCACGGAAAGCGCGACCAATTGGAAGGATGTTTTTGAAGGTCTCAAAGAAAGAGGTGTAGCCGTGGTGGACCTGTTGGTATGTGACGGGTTATCCGGTATTGAAAACACGCTGGCCGATACTTTTCCCCAAGCGGATCTGCAGTTGTGTACCGTTCATCTGAAAAGGAATATCGTGAATAAAGTCAAGCCCGGGGATAAGAAACAGGTTATGGAGGAACTCAAACAAATCTGCTCTCCTGACCAATGGGACATTACCCCGGAAAAGGCATTCGGTGTATTTAAGGAGTTCATACAAAGGTGGCAAAAGAGTTACCCGCCGCTAAAGAGATACCAGCACGACAGGTACAGGTTTTATTTTACATACTTCAAATATGAAAGGGAAATCAGGGGAATGATTTATACCACGAACTGGATCGAAAGACTGAACAGGGATTATAAGAGGGTTATTAACATGAGAGGGGCCATGCCGAATCCACAGGCCGTCATTCTACTGATGGGGACCGTGGCTCAAAACGCGGATATTTATAAATACCCTATTTATAATTTTTTAGAATCAAGATTATTTTATTAAAAATGAATAGATTTGCAAAGATGAAAAAAGAAAGAATTTACACACTTTTTGAAACACTATCTTTGAGCTTGGCGTTGAATGCCTCGGCGGAAGCGTTTGTACTCCTGTTGTTGAAAAAGTTCAATATCCTGGTCGAGTGCGCGAACACGGAAGCGGCCACGGAATTGAAAGAATGAAAGCCAGCCTCGTTGACTTGATTGTACCACAAGGCGAGTTTGAGCCTGGCTCCCGCCACGGACTTGCACGAGGAATAGATTCTTCTCAACCTCTGTACCAGGGCGAACGCCTTTTGGATGTCGGGATACAACTCGAAAAGCACGGAAGCCCTCTTTCTTTGTTTCACGTTCCAGGCCGCCGGGTCTTTAAACAATAACAACCTGGAACGGAACAGTATCTCTTTCCTGGTTTCCCCGTTACGGAATTTTCTCGCCCTGTACTTCCTCCCCTCCAGCCGGGCGTTTTCCATCTCGTTGGTTTCCTCGTTAATCGCCTCCCAGCGGTGCTCGATCCTTAACTCTTGCAAGGCG
>NZ_LARE01000055.1:0-21010 GCF_000980245.1 Odoribacter sp. N15.MGS-14 | reverse complement strand
GAATCTTTCATCCGCCCCAACCAATATTCGAATATCAGATCGACAACCCTACCGATATCATATCCACGACGCTTCATGCTTTTTCAGATTTTTGTTATTTTTATATATTAAATCCGAAAAAGGAAAAAAGTATAACAGAAAAATGATTTTTTTTTGAAAAAATAGCTTGTACCCCCACGCCGCTCTCTTTCGGCTATTGTTCAGAGAGCCATGCCTCGATTTTTTCTGCCGAAGCATCCTTGAGTATTACCCGTTTCCCGCTATCGAGCAGGTAGAGGGTGGGCATTGCCTTGAGATCATATACCTGTTCACGGGTAAGCCGTTTTCCCTCGTCATAACCATCGATCCAACGGGCGGGAAAGATCGCTTTTTCCCAGGCCGGCGTTTTACCCTCCACACACACGGATAGCAGACATAACCGTCCGGCCTTCATAAATTCATTCATAACCGGTAAGGAGAGAAGCGCCTTCTTCACACGTTGGCAGTCCGCACAATCGGGATCATTGAAGTAAAGCACAACATAATCGGCTTTTATACCCGAAAGCCGGTTCATGGCACCGTCGCGGGTCCGGTAGGTAAAATCGGCAGCCACATCACCCGGACGATTCTTCAGGGCCATTTCCAAGAGGTAACGGGGACGTTCTTTATCCCAATCATCCAAACCGGGATTCCCGAGCAGTGAACGCAGTACCAGGATATGCAGCTCCTCGTTGTACATAGGCGAGTTGGGTTCGTAAAGATATTTATCCCCCAAGGATATGAAATGGTACAACATCTCTTTTTCCACCATAGCACGCCGGAAAAGCGTGTCGACGGCAACCTGTGCTTTTGCCGTGTAGGGAAGAATACTGATAAAATCGACAAATGCCTGTTCTGTGATTTCAGGCCGGGAAATTAAGGTGGTGTCAGCAAAATTGAAATAATCCCAGTAATGCACGGCCAGATAAGCAGCCCGTTCTGCGGGATCCGTCAGAAGAACAGGTACCTCGGGTAACCGAAACTCCTCCGTCGTTCGTTGCGCCTGAGCGAAGGGCGTAAGCCCGATACAGAAAATACATGCCCAAAGGGTTAGATTCAGAATTTTCATGTCGTTTGGTATTATGATTTATGAAAAACTCCGGACGCTTCCACGTTCGGAGTTTCCGATTGTATCATTCAAAATATCAGTTACCGGTAGCCGCTTGAAGTTCAATATCCGGCTTTGCGAACAGCTCAGCCAAATTATCGTAGATTTTGTGATAAACGTTTCCGGCAGTATCCTCGTAATGCAACTCGACTTTGTCGGAATACCAGTTGAACTCGTACTCCCTGCGCAGGCGCAGTTCATATCGGCCGTCAGCCGTAACGGTAACCGAACCGATACGACTGTTGTTGCCGACACGCTCGAAAGAGACGAACGCACCGACAGGCACATCCTTTACACCGTCAGCAGCTGTATAACGGAGCGTTCCCGTAATCGATCGGTTGGTTACCCGGAAAGTCTTACTATAATATACCACTTGTTTCTCGTTGGAGGAAATCGTGATGTCGCCCGCACTTACAATGCTATTTGTGATAAACGGCAAGGTTTTACGCTCTCCGTTCTGGTTTACTGAAATAGTCGTTGTATTGTCTATGTTTTCGATTGCGTTTGTACCATAGTTACGTTCGGCCTCCCTGTCAGCCTCCACTGTATAAATGAAACGTCCCGGAACTGCAGGATCGGCTTTTAGTTTCGTTCCATTCAATTTGTTTGCCGCCAAGCGGTTCTCATCAATCTTCAGCATAGGCGCATCGATATAAATTTCGAACTCATTGCCGAACGGATCTACCGAGTTGCCGTCCGATCCGCAAAAACTGGTCACGTCAATGGCAATATCCACCTCCTGTTCGGGTTGATAAGTCCATACCAAAGAGGTTACCACTTCAGGAATATCTGCCGCTGAAGCGGACCTATCCGGTTCGTCATCTTTCCCTTTCCAATCCTCACCGGCATATTTTACACGTGCCCCGAAACGGAACGGATTGTAATTGGCCAGCTCAAACGTAACGCTTCGGTATGAATTACCGGCATATATACCCATATCACCGGCATCTTCCGCCAGTACCGCCTCATTACCGGGTTGGTTCGAGGCAATCCTGACCACTTCCGCGCTTTTTGCCCGGTTCGTGTACATATAAATCGAATATTTACCGGTTTCCGTCGGACTGCCGGGCTTTATCGGTTTGAACATCAACATACGACCACCTGCCGGATTGTTCTTTCTCCACCACGTATCTGCCTCGTCAGGATAGAAATTACAGTCAAACGACACCATATCGGCTTCCGACGGATCTTTATAATCCGACAAATACTGTGAATATAGCAAAAACTCATCTTTCTCTCCGGCATTGAATGGTGTTCCTCTTTGGTCATCTCCCACTTCATCGCCTTGTTTCTGCATGAGTTGCAGATCAAACTGCACCTTAGCATTGATCTTCTGCGGTACCAGGCGGTATAACACATACTCGTCATCTGCATATCCATCCGGATTTTGGGCAGGATCGGCGCTATACGCTTTCAGTCCCGTTACCGTGATGGACTTACGGGTGTCAGAGAACGTAAATTCCCGAGTCATGGTTTCGAAGTGTTCGGCCTCAATATAGAGCGTCCCTTTATATCCGGCAACCTGTGACAGGATATTCTCGAAATAAACCCGTTGCACACCGGCCTGTTCGACCGTATATAGAAATTTGTAGTCCGGTTCCGTTTTGATGTCTCCACTACTGTACCACTCCTTGTCGCCATTACGGACCACGGGCAATGCCATACCTGCCTCGTAACGTATATCCAGTTCGTTGGCCGATAGGTACACTTTCATCGGGAACAGCTCGTCAGGGCATGTTTCGGGAATGGTAAACATCACCGTTACGTGCGAACGGTCTTCGGTTGGATTATTCTCGTTTATTTTTCCGTACACCTGCGTGCCTACCCATGAAGGAGTGAATGCCTGTCTCTTCACTGTGATCACTTTAATTTTGCGTTGCAGACGTCCTTTCTTTACAAGCAATGTACCTTCCAGCTTCTCGTTATTTCCCAAAGGGAGCAGAGAGATGACGATACTGCCCTTACCAATCCCGTCTTCAATCTCAAAACTTTTGTCTATATTTTGTCTAGCCACAAGGTTATCTATCCACGAGACATCTGCCTTATCGTCTTCTGTTATCGTCGTTCCGTTTTTACCTTTAACAGTATAAGAAAGTGTGTAGTTTCCGGTTCCGCCCGTAGCGTCTCCATCTATTATATAGTTGGTCTTTTCAACCGTGAGAATGTAATTCTGATCCTCTACCTCGTTCACCTCATCGGAAATGGAGATCCAGACGTTGTTCGTGGCCGCTGCTGTCAATGCAGCGGCGAAGTTTTCCTGTCCAAAAGAAAGGGCTCCCTTGATATTCAACTTGTAATGATGGTTACGGCGTATGAGAATCTGATCGCCTTTTTCGTCAATCAGCATCACCCGATAATATTTTTCCGTGGATTCACCCGGAACATGTCCGCGAATGATGATACTGACAGGATCATCTGCGCTGTTTTCACTTTCGAAGATATACTGTTTCGTGGCCGTGGTCACGTCCGTGATGTCGCTCATCCTGGCATCATTCTGCGGAAGTGTGACAAACGGATCGTCTTTGCCCGGCCACTCGAAATCGAATCCCTTTTCCGGATGATAGGGAGCTACCGTACCAAAGGCATTCGTGTTATAGGCTACAAAACCCGTCACCTCTATCCACCCGTTGATCGGATTGTCAATGGAAACCTGCGCATGGTTACGGATCATCTTTATCGTATTTCCCTTGTCGGCCATCTGAGCATCGATCTTACTATCGTTATCCGGATCGCAGGTAAAACGTGCCCAATAGATCATACGCCCCGACGAGCCCTCCAGCAGAGCCATAACCTCGGCCTCCGATTTGTTACGAAATTTATCCTCCTTGAATTCCGACATATTCTGATTGGCGAGAAAATGTACGGTTCGGGTATTTTCAGGCACTTCGGCCTCGAAATTTCCTGTTAAGCCGGCCCCATTCCCGGTAGGGGTAACTTTGGCCTCGACGGTCGTGGTGAAAAGACCGTAACTGTCGAAACAGAACAGTGTCATGTCCTGTACACCACCTCCGTCGGGATCGACCGAACGGGTTATCACCTCCTGCATAGCCGGAATATCGGCACTGAACCGGAGGGCCACGTAACCTTCATGTGCCGTGGGCATCGAGTCCGGCAGATCATCTTGCCGGCAAGAGACCAGTAGCGCGGCCAAGGTTATTGCCGTATGTATTACTCTTTTTATCATAGTCTTATCCTTTATCTGTTCTTCGTACTAATTACCGGTCTATTTGCCATTGTAAACGTCGCGGACACAACGAACACCGGTTCCATCCATATTGTTTTTAGAGTTGGATACCCTACCGCTTGCACTATAATAATATGCAGCATTTAACAGATAATCTATAGCATCTGCATCTGCATTTTCTGTTCCTTGAAAATCCATGATAATCTTCAATTCGGCCTCGGTCGGCAAACGCCAATCGTCATACACCGTCCCATCCTCTGCAACCTCCACATAATTAGCGCAATGCTCCCGTGCGACCCTCAAACTTTCGTCGCTGTCATCCAATGTCAAATTTCCAGCCCCCAACATAAAGCCACCTAATGAAGACGCAATCATAAAAGATGGGGAGACCAGTTGAGCATTATCTTTTCCGGGATCTGTAACCATCAGTCCAGGATTACTTTCGTCTTCTATCAATCGAGGACGTCCCACTGTATATTTATTCGATGTTGCTGTTAATCGAATATGGTACAAACGTCCATTGTATTCTCCTGTGCTGCTTGTCTTTCTCTGATTCTTAGTATTCCAATAATAGTGCAGAATAGTTGATTTTCCGTTCGTTACACTGGAAACAAACTTAGATCGGAAAAAACCGCTGGATGTATTACTTTCACCCCACCAACCACTTTCTGATGCTTCGTAATCATATTGTCCGTTCCAGTTGGATATATTTCTCGTGGCAAGGCTGATTCCGTATATACGGTCTCCCGCATACTCATACGTGGTAGGCCGGGCCTTATTTGTTTTAAAATCGTCACGATAAGAATACCAACTCTGTATGTTTATGATGTACTCCAACGGGTACTGGATAATTTCGACCTCACGTTCTACCTGATCATCATTAAAGACTTTCACTTTGATATAGCGGATCGTGTTGTTGGTCGGTACCGGGCTATGAATGCCGATATTTCCTGTTACATCAGGCTCGGGGGTTATGGTGATTTGCCTGAAAGTCTGAGCATCTACAGAACGTTGCACTCCGAACTTGTCGTAATAATAAGCGCTTACAACTTCAGCATGTACTTCCGATGACGATGCAAATCGCAGTGTAGTATTGTCATCCGCCATATTATGCATCTCCATCTCGTTTTCATTCAGCGTCAGGTAGACCGGACGATCATCCTCACCGCCAATCAGAATCATCTGTTCGTTCCAGTCCTGCACAGAATAAGTCATATCAGTCAATTCAACCGGTTTTGACGGGTCGTTGGCCCCGGGAGCATTCACACTGACTACCACCTCGTAGCAGGTATTACGTTCCAGTGCTTTCTTTTCGCTGACAGGGATCTGGTACCAGTTGCTTTCACGAAGCTGTGCATCCTCTCCATCCCCCTCATACTTCATGGGAATATTCACAACCAGGCGTACTTCCTTTTCAAGAGCACTTTCGTTTACCCACGTATGAGCATAGGTATAGGCGGTCACGGTAATTAAATCCGCAGTCCAGTTGAAATAGCTGCCGGAGGACTTATCGGTATCTGTCAGATCAGCCGTACCGTTTACATCCGCTACTACCGATGTAGTATAAGGCATGTTGCGCAAATAATATCCTGCATTATGGGCTTCCTTACTGTCATCGAACGTTACTCTGCCCCCCTTCTGTATCCTGACGACAATCTTGGCTGCCGCACGGCGCAAGGTAACCTGCAGTTCCGTATTGTCCGTAGCCGTTCCGTAGTTTAGAGTTACCGTTTCGGGGGCATTGGGTTCATCGGTTCCAGCATAAGCCACTCCGTCCATCAGAAAAGTCCGCGGGGCACCGCTCACCTGCGGTAATCCTGTCATGTGGATATTCCGGTCGCTCTGCGTCATGGCCTTGAGTTTATTCAGATCGAAGTCTTTGGCATCGAATATTTCCGTCTGAGCTGTGCTGTTGGCAATCAGGTATACCCAATACTTTGTGTCTTTATTGAAACTGCTCCTCTTAGCCGTTAAGGTGATCTTACCGCTACCGGTTTCACTGCCCTCCACCCGCTCGTGCCATTTCCAATCTCCGTTCTCTTCGAAAATCACAACGTCGATATGGTTGACGGCCATTTCCACTCCGGGTTCATTGCCGGCACGGCTCACAGGCAACGTCTCCGACGATAGATTAAGAATGATGCTATTACCGTTCTTTTCCATGCTTCTGCCCGAAATATCGTCGTCTTTTTCACAGGCGGTAAGAAACAGTACCGCCATGCCACAAACAATAATATGATATACTAGCTGTTTCATTGCTCGTTAGTTATTTATGGGTACTTCGATCTGTTTTATCACAATTGCCTCAGGAATGTTACTCCCCTGCCATTTCACGGAAGCGCTCTGCCCGTTAATTAATAACAATGAACTACCTGTCTGATCCCACGCCGGAGTGTAAGAGATAGCGAGACTTACCGTCTTGTCCACATTTGTGGACTTCAATGCCTTGATCTTGATTTGGTAGGGGTCAGAGGAAGCCACATAATTTCCCGGATCAACAAGCACTCCTTTTTGATAAACCGTTATCTCAAAATCTCCAGCTGTGGCATCAAGCAATGTGGGAACCCATATCTGTTTGTCAGGCCCGAATATCGAGAATGTGAAAGAGTAACTGCCCTCCTCAGAAGCAGCATCGTTATTGTACCAAATAGTCGGTTGGCTGTATTGTCCATCTTCCGGTACCGAGCTTCCGTCAGCAGGTGTTATCGGATTGTCGTAACTCGGATAAGCGAAAGTGATATTGTAATTCTCCTTATTCCAGTCGGCCACCTTATATTCGACGGTTATCTTACCATCGTTGTGCATCAGGCAACAGACCGTGTAATATTTATTCCTTTCGATAGGAGGCATGTATACGAAACCGCTTCGGGCGTTTCCATCGAATTCATAGTCTACCCGGAGAACATTACCGTCGTCATCCCCCTTGACATCCCATTGGGTGCTGCCCCAAGGGTTCTCGAAAAGATAGAAAGATTCGTTCAGAACAGGTGTATAGTTCGCCGGGTTTTCCTTATCGGTTTGCGAGGCATTCTCAGCTAAAGTTTTCGTTACCTCTTCTTCGACAACTTCGAGGCTGATATCACCTGTAATACCTGTTATCGCTTTCAGTGTTTCATCAGTTTGCGGCATCAGGTAATTGCGTGTCCTTGTTCCGGATGCCAGTACGGTCAATCCGGTAACACGCAGACTGCTATTCTCTCCGACAGGCTTGGCTGCGAATACGCCGAGCTTACCTATCGGGCGTTTCAGTTCAAAGGTAAGGTTATGCCGGAGCAACGTGTGCCCTGCATGTCCGGGATCGGCCGGGGTCTTATCCGACAACTGCGTCAAGTCGATTGTTTCCGTCTGTTTGCAAAACATCGGCAAACCTTTCGACGTATTCAGCTTTGTGAATGTAAAATGGTTCAACTGGATTTCCGTTGTGTTTTCCGTCAATAAGACAGAAGAACCCGGTGTTTCCATGGCCGCTTCGTTGGCCACGACATAGAAGTCCACCTTCTGTGTCATGGTGGAATACATGGTCAGGTGCATCAGGAACGAGGGATTGTTCACGTCCAGTCCGTCTTTCGTGTAGAAGTGTCCGGCCGGTTGTCCATCGACAAAAGCGTATACGCGCAACGAGTGCAGAACAGTCTCGTTGTTTGTGGGAATACCGTCGGTCTCCTCTACGGCCCGGGTGCCTATGTTCAGTTGTACCAACGCATCCCCCTTTTCAGAGGGGACTGTATATTTTTCTTTGATACAGCCGGAGAGCAGAGAAGCACAACAGCCGAATAAGAACACCGCATAAAGTATCTTTCTCATATTTCACATATTTTAAGGGTCTTAAAATTCAGGTTTCACTTGCTCAACATACCATTCGGGAACAGTGACCGTTATCGCGCCCGCCTTGAATTCGATCCGGATCGGAATCAGCACCTCTTGTTTAGAACAATCGATCATAGGATTAGCAGCCAAAAAATCAGCCAGGTTGACCTCCGCCAGCAGCTCTTCCCCGGAAGCCTGACGCAGACAGACGTTCACGTCCCTATGATTCATGTGCCGCATTATGTTGGCACGAGCCGTCAGTAATTTTTTGCCGGACTCGTATGTAGTTTCAAGCAAATAATCCGTAGCCTCTCCGCATGCCCGGTTCTCGAAATCGGTACAAGGCGAGACACCACATATCTCAAGTACAGGCAATGAACCTGCACGTTTTCCCACAGCGGGAATCCCAACCACTTCTACGAACAAATCGTAGTGGGAGCTGGCAAATTCTATCGTTTTGGTCTGATCATCCTCTTCCCTGCCGGTAAAAGGCAGCACGGTATAGGACGTTGAAGCTTGATAAAGAGAGTCGTTGCCGGAAACCTGTTTACCGGCAAAATAATCCCCGTCAGCAAATACTATTTTGTTAAAGTCACAAGTGGTGAGGCCCTCCACTCTCGTATGATGGGTGTTTCCCACGCAGACGATCCTGTAATCCCCGGCTTTGAGCGGGGGAAGCAAAGCCGTACGGCTTGCTAACTCATCGTCGGATAAAGTATGCGAATTGACGCATTTATTCTCTGCATCGAAAACATACATTTCCACCCGGCAGATCTTGTCGGGGAATATCTCCGTCGTACCATCTCCCTTATAGCTGAGTATCAATCTATTGACACTAAAACAGTCATCTATGTCTTCATCGATACAAGAAGTTAACGAACCTCCTAACAACGCCAAACAGAAAACAATACTCGTCAATTTCATAAATCTTATTTTTATTTCATCAAGGAGAAAAAAGAGGGGGGAGGACGGGATACACCCGCCATTCCGCACCCTTTAATAATTATTAGAATTCAGGAAAAACAGGAACGACAGTCCAGTCTGCCACATCCACATTTAACTCCACGCAACGCTCAGGTTCGTCGAAATCACCATCCGTGAACGAGTAGAGCACCCGGTAGATCTTTCCTGATATAAAGGCAGAAGCATTGGTAAACTGTCCGCGTAAATAGAGAGGCACCTCTGAATTACTGTTCACACCGCGCAGGGCGAGCAACAACTCAGGATTCTTAGCAGCATCCGTCACGTGTGCTAAACCGTAAGTGATGATTCCGGCGGCATCTTCTCCATCTTCAGCAGGATCGGTAATATCCGTACCATCTACGAATTTTTTCCCGCCGACAGCCAATTCTAAATTCAATTCATCGGCCCACGGTGCGGAACGATCTTCGATCCAACCCCATACTTCCGTATGATCGATAGTTTCAAATACTTTAGTATCCTCCACAGGAAGTTTAGACACGAAATCAGACTGTGTATAGTAATTGTTCAATGCTATTTTCTGTAACTTGACAGAGGTATACTTGGGAACATCTCCTCCTTGGGTATACTGGAATCCATAGATTTCGAAACGCGATACACGTGGCTCCAGGGTTACGTTCGCCGTGTAAACATTGTCATGAATTTCGCTCCCGTCAAGTTTTTTTTCTTCAAGCTCATCTTCACCATAAAGAGGATAGGTCGGGTGATCGCTTCCATTGTCATTCGGTATATGATCAACACGGGCTGCAATTGTAGAGTACTCCACGTCACCGATATTCCCCACGACAACGACTTTCGAGGTGGCAGCGGGCAGGAAATGATAGGTAATATCTTTTCCGTTCTCACCTATTTCAGCCCACTTGGAATCTGTTTTACTGAAATAGACCTGTTGATCCTGATTCTCATACTGAGGAACGGTTTGCAGGTTGCCGGCAGCATCCACAAAGAACACCTTGAAATTTTCCAACGCAACCTGGGAACCACCTTTCATTGCATCACCCGTAGCACGTGACTTCACATTCTTTTGGATATTAGGCAGTTTGATTGTCACACTTTTGGGCATAGTATCCGTTTTCACACCACCTTCATGCTCGTCCTTACTGCAAGAAACAAGTCCCATTGTAGCCACTAAGGCCATCAATACTAAATTTTTCACTTTCATAAATACAAAAATTAATGGTTTTATTGAAAATTATAATTGTTCTATCACACCTTGTACTTGTATCAGGTTATGCCGGGCCTCTTCCACCCCTGCTTCGGCGGCACGACGGAAAGCGTCTTCCGCTTTATAAGGCTCTCCGGCCCCGGCATAGGCAACTCCCAGGGTGTTGAGAAGCGTGGAATCGCTGAAGGTAACCTTCGAATATTCTAACAATTGCACAGCCTTGTCATACTCCTTCTTTGCCATAGCCTCCAATGCCAGGTCGTTCAAGACGGCCGGTGCACCGGGGAAATAGCGGGCAGCCACCTGCATAACTTTCCCGTATCCGGGTGATCCCTTCTCATAAGAATCGGCCACTTTATACATCTCCGTCAAGCTCAGCAGATCGGGACGTTCGTCCACCATGCGCCGGGCCTCGTCGAGATTGAAGTTGCGAACATTGTATTCTATTTTATATTCATTACGCCGTAAAAGAGGATATATCTCGTTGAGCAGGCGATGATAGATGTCGGCAGGTACCAGTTGCTGCAACTGTTTTTCACAGACATCACGGTCTCCTGTACATTCATCGATAATGCGCACGACCTCTCTATGTTTCAGAAGCCCTGGGAACTTGTCCAGCACGAGACGGAAACCTTCCCAATCCTCACCTTTCCAATCGACGTGTATCATGGCAGGGTCGAACTTGTCATGGCGGCAAATATAGTCGGCCAACGCTTTGGCACGATTCTCCGACAGTTTGAGGTTGTGAGCCACAGTACCCTCCGGAGAAGCGTAACCGGTAATAAAAATACCCGTGATGGAAACATCCTCGTTATCCTCGACTAACTGAATCGAATGGGACACGGTATCCAATTCAGAACGATTATCCTTATATCCGGGAAGGATCCTGTAACTATCCTGACGAAACTGGAGACGCGCCGTACGGGTTTCAGCCCGGACTTTCACCGGTTCCGGTTCGGGCACAATCGTACAAATTCTGTAATCAGGGATGAAAGCGGGAAGAATATTCCCGGGCAGGACCTGTTCCGCTTTACCTTCTGAACAGTTTACACACCCATACACCTGCTCACGCAGTTCGATCCGCCCATCGAGCATCCAGTGTTCGTAAGGGACTGTCGCCAGATACTCGTACCCCTGATCTTTACCGTTACGGCGACGGATGACAACCTGTGCATTCTCGTCGTGATAAGGGGGAATGTCTACACTTTCCAGACGCTGAGCCCGAAGATACATTTTGTTGCGGGCTTTACCGTCTATGACGATCGGTGGGAAAGCCGCTTCACGGTTTCCATCCTTGGATAGCAATATGGGAGTCAAGGCTATCGTATGCTGTGTCTTCATTTTAAGTTCACTCAAATCAACCAGCATGGTCAGTTGTACTTCTCTGCCTTTCTTAACAACTCCCCGGTTCTGTACCCCGATTTCGGCAAGGTAACTGACCTCGTTTTCAGCATGTATCACCTCCGGACAACATGCCAGTAACGCTAAGAGTATGATATATAAATGTTTCATCTTTTTCCGGTATTACTTAATAATGTAGATAAGAGATATTCCCGCTTTCGTCGGGCCGAAATAATGCTTCTTCTGGTTACCCTTGAAACGACCGCAGGTCTTGCACTCGTACTTGTCGTACTTCGTGTAAATGTATCCGGCACCGATATTCGCTTCCAGATTCCAGCGTTTACCTAAAATCCAGGTATAACCATAAGAAATACCGATCCCGGTGGCCCACCCCTCATAACGATGCTCTTGGGTAGACTTATTTTGGAAGGGAATCCGCACACCACTGATATTGTATTCTGCAAACCCGGAATGAATACCGAAAAAATGTCCGTTGAAACGTTCGCACAACCAGTACCGGAATTCCGGCATCACCATCCAATGCCTGATCTTCTTATTATCGTCTTTATTAAGGGTCCACGGATTATACCCCCCTACCAGATCAAGGGTTGTACGCTTGCCCAGCCCGAATTCAAACCCGATGTTGGGTGTTGAAGTGGCCCAATAAAGAAGATTGGTTTTAACCGCAATATCCTGCGCGCAGACAAGGTTTCCACACCACCACACGACAAGAAAAATTCCGAGGATTAATCTTTTCATATTTTCATTTTATCGTTATACCATTCGTTACCGGCCAAGCCGGTATGTATATTCACTCCACTTTATTTTCTTTAATATCGGTAAAACATAAAATGTAATGTTGCCCCTGGCTGTATGTGTGTGTATGTATGTGTATGTATTTCTCTGTTTAAATACAGAAGAATAGAAAAGGTAATTCAGGGGCAAACATTACATATTTTATCTGATATTTATACAATAGGACCAATAAAAAGGAACATTTTTATTGGTTGAAATTCGAAAAAAAGGAGGTCTTTATGATGAAGAGTTGACTTACTGAATATCAAATAATTGAACTAAAAATAAAAAAAACCGATCTTATAAATAAGATGGCTTTATGTATCAAAAAAATAAGGTTCGTTTTCTATAGATAAAACTATAACTTTCTTTTCATTAATATTATAATTACATTGCAAATATAAATACTTTTTGAAATATGCAAAAATATAAATACAATTAATTTCATAATAGGTTCGTAAATCTGTTATAAATTACTATATTTTAATATATTATTTCATATAAAAAATATATGTTGTAATTGTAATTTTATCAGAAGTTGATTTTAGTCTTTTCATTATTTCGGTTGTAAAAACTTTTGAATTTGTATCTCATAACGGTTGAAAAATACGTTGACCACTGACCGGCAGAAGTGACCGGGTCCCCACACACGAATACCGGAGACGGACAAGTACTAAAAAATTCTACTCTTCCCGGCGCTAATCAGCCGATAGAACACATAAACCGATAGGATTTATCACCCCCGAAGCAGAACCCTCCGGCAATAAAATCTCTACTCTTCGTTCCTTTGAATTTTCCTGTATTTTTTATCGGAAAAAGAAAATAAACAACAAAGAAGTATATTGTCCCAATTGCTCCCGAAGAAATTTATAAGCCCTGTATTTTTGTTGTTTGACCGTATGTATCGTTATATTCAGGTCACAGGCAATCTCTTCTCCACTCTTACCTTCAAGGCTCATCAGCATAATTTTTTTTCTTTCTTCGGGCAAGCGGTCGATCAATTCCCTCAATTTCCGGAATAACTCTTCCCGCACCACACTATAAAAATTTTCTTCCGACATTTCCCCTTCTTCTTCAAACCAGTGTTTTAGCCTTTCTTCTTCCACATTACGGTCACGCAAATATTTTAAAGCATTATTCCACACTGCACGGTATAAATAAACCGTCAAAGCTTTCCCATTCTCAAAGCGAACCGAACTATTCCACAAATTCACCAGGGTATTCTGAACAATATCGGGAACAACTTGATCATCTGCCAAAATCCGGGAACTATAATGACAAAGGGGAGCATAAAACGACTTGAAAAGTACTTTCCAAGCCTTTTCATCTTTTTGGTTTATTCCTTGAATCAATTCTTTCGTTTCTGGCAACATGATCCCAAGCTTTCGACAGCCGAAAATAGAAAATATATTTAAGAACAAAAAATAAGAAAGAAAAAACGCTGACCGGCAAAATTTCAATTCCGCCAATCAGCATACTGTTAATCGTAAAAAGTCAAAAGTCGGACACCTCCATCGGTCATCGATAGAAAAACAAGCCTTCATTGCTTTCATCTTCGGCATTCGCGGCTATCCAGACTTTAAAATCACCGGGTTCCGGTCCGTATTCCATTTTTAAATTATACATAGAAATTGTTTCGGGGGTAATCAGAAACTCAATGTTCCGGGTCTCCTGGCCTTTAATGCCAATTTCTGATAAGTAGAATAGACATAAAATTCATACCTAAAAATCCATTCCCGCCGATTCAGTAAATCGATACCGAAACTGATACGGAAACTCAAATCTTCGATTACCTCCCAAGTGAGATGTGCATTTCCCGTCACCCAGTCATCCCGGATATTCTTATTCAGGTAAGCGATCGCAGCCAACGGATTCCCGGTAGAAGAATTCTGAGAATCCGAGAAATCTCCTTCTTTATCGTAAGATTTAATAGTAAGGCTCAAACGGTAAGCCTGTCCGACTACCGCCGGGTTGCCATTACTTTTTTAATTAAAAGCAGCTGACATATTATGTCCGATCGTTATTTTTTCTCAGGGGTGATATTCATTATGCGCCCGCAACGTGAGCCGACAATATCCATTCTGTTTGATCACTTCTTTTTACTGGAAGAAAACAACACTCAAATTATAACTTACATTTTCAGCTCCTCCACTCAAGCCAATCTGGTAATCCCTGACGGAATCAAGCCTGAAAATCTCGTCAAACCTATCAGTGCCTTTTTCTAGTAATTCGAGATGTGGATACGCAGGTTCTTCTCCCATAGCACCTTTGGCCAGAACCATGACTTCCGATAATGGCACCGATAGTTTCTTCCTTAACAACCACCGCAGCTCCGATAACGGATTCCCGGTCTTTTTTCTGTCACTTATCCCGTCACCGAAATTCTATCCTGTCCGAAGAGTACTTCCGATAATAACAAAAGTGTACCGATCAAAAACAAGCCTCTTCCCTTCATATGTCTTAAATTTATTAGTAGTAATATAAACGAGTTACTCTCCCCCTTATTTCATCCGATTGCGATTTTCTTCGGCCTGTCGTTTGTAAGGGTTACAACTTTCCCTATATTTGTATAATATAGGATACGGCTCGGCCATGCCATATTTGAAAACAAAGTTTTCATTTGTCATTGCTCTCATCTTTCACTATATTTGCATATTTACATCCAATTTACGGTTTTATGCGTTTATGGAAATGGTTAAAATTGGGGTTTGATCAGACTTTTTCGGGAGCCTGGTGGAAACAATTACTCTGGCTTACCAGTGTGATCGTATTTTTCTTCGCGGGGATGTATATCCTGCGTCCCCAGATCGGTATCTCCCCCCAGCCGGAAAGTGTCTTCACTTCTCCGGCAGAACAAGAATCCCAAAAACTGAATTTTTGGGATTTGGTAGAACTTTTTATCGATCCGGGAGGATTCGCCAATCAAAAAGAGGTCAACCGTCCTTATGCCTTATTGGTCGTACTGGCAGGCATGTTGTTACTTACGGGTATTTTAATTTCGGTATTTTCGAATATGCTGGAACGCCGGGTGGAACGTTTCCGCAAAGGCGACAGCCATTATGCTTTTTCCAATCACATCATTATATTGGGTATCGACGATATGGTACCTTATCTGATCCAGCAACTCCGACGAAATGCCGAATATAAAAAATGCGATATCGTCGTATTGACCGTCGAAGATACCGAACAGGTGCGACTGAAATTCCATGCCGAACTGAACCGGAAAGAAGAAAGGAGACTGGTCATCCTGCACGGACGGCGGGACTCGAAAGAAGAATTAAAAAAAGCCAGGGTTCATAAAGCGGAAAAATTGTTTATCTTAGGAGAAGCGAATGAATACGACCGGGATTCTTTAAATATCGACTGTGTCAAACGTGTGGCAGAAATCTGTGAACAAACCAAACGTAAAAAACCACTCTGTTGTCATGTTTTATTCGAATATCAGGGTACTTTTTCGGTATTTCAGGTTTCGGATATCAGTCAGCAAATCAAACAATACATCGAATTTACTCCTTTCAATTTCTATGAGATCTGGGCTAGACGGGTTTTGGTAAAATGCAGTGCGGAAAGTAACGGCACGATTCATTATTTCCCTCTGGACCGGGGAGGAATTAGCGAAAACTCGGAAAATTACGTTCATCTGGTCATTATCGGTATGACCCGTATGGGTATAGCCCTGGCAATCGAAGCGGCCCATATCGCTCATTTCCCGAACTTCAAAACTCATCGGAAAAAAACGCGGATCACCTTTATCGACCGGGAAGCCAGACGGGAAATGGATTTCTTCATGGGACGTTACCGTCATTTGTTCGACTTATCGGAAGCCCGGTTTATGGATTGTGAACAAGACAAGACATTTCATCCCTGTCCCAGAACTTCGACAGCCGATTTTATCGATTTGGAATGGGATTTTATCCAGGGAAGGGCCGAATCCGAACCTGTCCAAACCTTATTAGGGCAATGGAGCGGTGAAAAAGATAAACTATTGACCATTGCCATCTGTTTTAATTTTCCGCATACCAGTCTTGCCCTCGGTCTTTATCTCCCGGATGCCGTCTATGCCCACCAGGTTCCGGTATTGATCCGCCAGGAAACCTCGGACACGATTCTACAAATCGTCAATTCTTCTATAAAATATCAGGCTTTACGGCCATTTGGAATGGTCAACCGCTGTTACGACCTGACGATGGAGAATTTATATCTGCCGAAATGTATCAATTATGTCTACGACTATTTTTATCAACATGGGGTCAATCCCCCGGATCTCCCTTCCGAAAAAGAATTGACAGAAAAATGGAATAAGCTACGGGTAGTGAAACAATGGTCGAATATTTACAATGCCAGCTCTATAGCCACTAAGCTCCGTTCGATCGGAATCGCCTTACCTATGAAAGATAGAATGCGAGAACTCACTCCACATGAAATCGCTATCCTGGCAGAAGTAGAACACAACCGCTGGAATGTCGAGGAATTGTTAATGGGTTACCGGATTGTGACTCCCGAAGAAGAAAAAGAAATTGAAAAAAATATCGAATTGAAAAACGTATACAAGGAAAAACGTACTGCCCACTATGACATCCGGCCTTATGAAGATTTACGGTCGGATGAAAGCAGTCGTTGTGCCAATGTCTACGACATCAGCATCACTTCGGCAATTCCTTTAATCCTCAACCATATACATACGCAAACCGATCAAGTGGAGGACTGATCATTTATTTTAGATTTTGTTTGTAAATTATCTATTCATTAACTATACTTGTAAAAAAAACAAAGTCATGAAATACTTTTCGTTCCTTGTTTATCTAGTAGCCTTTATCGCTTGTCATGACGATCACCATACAGAACCGGAATTACCACAAGGCCAGTGGACCGAATCGCATCCATTCAAGGGAATTCCACGTACAGGAGGGGTCAGTTTTACTATCGGAGACGTCGCTTATGTCGGCCTGGGGCGTACTTTATCTACAGCTACCGAGGCATTAAAAGATTTTTGGATGTACAAAGATACGACCTGGACCCGTATCGCCGACTTTCCAGGGACAGAACGTTACGGAGCGGTTGCTTTTGTGCTCGGCAATATCGCCTATGTAGGTACAGGTTATACTCCATCCACCAAAAATCAAGCAGATGAATTTCATCATGATTTCTATGCCTATGACCCATCGACCGGTAAATGGAGCGACACTCCGGTGACTTATTTACCTCCCGATGCCCAGGGCGAAAGTAATGCCCGCAAAGATGCCATTGCTTTTTCGTTAAACAATAAAGCTTACGTAGGTACAGGCATTTCACCTAAAAACCATGCTTTGAAAGATTTATATTGTTTCGACGGTTCGACCTGGACAGAACTTTACTTTCCCGGTGAAGCCCGATACGGAGCTTCGGTTTTTGTCATAGACGATAAAGCGGTAATCTGCCTGGGGATAAGCGGGGCGAATAAAACGTCCTATTTAGTCGATGTAAATATTTTCGACGGCATAACCCAGGAATGGTATGCTCCCCGCCCCCTGGTAAATCTGAAATCCCATCAGGACGACGAAGAATACGACCAGATTCCGCGGGCTTATGCCATAGCTTTCACTTCGGACAAAACGGACGGACAAACCAAAGGATATATCACGACAGGGATGGGCCCGTATCTTCATACCTGTTGGGAATACGATATTCAAAAAGATCATTGGAGGAAAGTCAGCGATCTCCCTGCTCCTATGACAAAGCGGATGTATGCTGTCGGCTTTTCCTTAAACGGTAAGGGATATATCACTACCGGAGGATTGAATTTAAACACCCCTATCCCCGCCGATATGTGGAGTTTTACCCCATAAACCGAAAACCGGGAAAGTTTCCGGTTCCTGATACCGGTCATCGATGAGCTAATTTAAATGGATTCACCAACGCCTGACTCTGCCGGAGTGTATATTTTGCTTTCATAGCGTGTACACTTTATGACCATACCAGCAATAAAAATTTTAAAACAACAAAAATCCCGAATTGATCCAAGTTTTTGTTTCAAATTTTCGTGTAACAATCGTGTAACATTTACGGAAATAACGGCAAAAAAGTTTGATTTTTTGCACTAAAAACGGGGTCAAAATCGATTGATTATTGACCCCGTTTAGTTGTAAGTTACTGATTTTCAGTGGAGCCAATTGCGGGACTCGAACCCGCGACCTACGCATTACGAATGCGTTGCTCTACCAGCTGAGCTAAATTGGCGTTTACGGGTGCAAAAGTAACAATTTTTTGAGATATCAAAACGATTCAGGAGAAAAAATCTACCTCACCGGATATAAAGTTTACCGGATTTTGGCCATGTTTGCAAAAAAAACTACGTTTGTAGCCGTTCAAAGACTAATTATGGCATCCGAAAAAAAATTTTCTTTCAAAGCCCGTTTGCATAGTTTCAAATATGCTTTTCGTGGTGTGTTTCTTTTATTTCGTTACGAACACAATGCGTGGATACATTTGATTGCAATTGTTTGTGCTGTCATGGCAGGCATCATTTTATCCCTGACTTCTTTGGAATGGGTAGTAATCCTTTTTGCTATCGGTAGTGTGCTTGCTGCCGAAGCCATAAACACGGCGATTGAAAAACTAGCCGATTTCATTTCCCCGTCGCATCAGGTCCTTATCGGTAAAGCAAAAGACCTCGCAGCAGCAGCAGTACTGATCCTGTCCACCTGTGCATTTATCATCGGAGGTATTATCTTTATTCCTAAAATAATCCATTTCTAAGTTTTATTCCTCATGCAAACAAAATATATTCTGCCTTGCCTGTTAAGTACTCTTTTTTTCTTAAACTCTTTTTCGCCCTCGGCTCAGAATCGTAAAACCATCGAAACGACGACCGATATTCTCATGTTCATCACACCGGTAGCAGGATTTGCCGGTTCACTGGCTATCGGAGATTATCAGGGTACCAAACAAATTATCTTTTCGGGAGCAACGAATATGGCCATGACCTATGCCCTGAAATATGTGATCAGGAAAGAACGGCCGGACCATAGCGATCATCATGCTTTTCCTTCTTCCCATACCTCCGTCTCTTTTCAGGGAGCTTCCTTTATACAAAGACGCTACGGATGGAAATTCGGCTTACCGGCTTATTTACTCTCCGCCTACGTCGGTTGGGGACGGACGTATGCCAAAAAACACGATTGGTGGGATGTCATCGGAGGAGCAGCCATCGGAACAGCCAGCAGCTATATCTTCACCCGTCCGTTTGCCCGAAAACACAACATTACTTTTTCACCGGTAATTCTCAGTGGACAACACCCCGGGTTTTATGCCTCTATCCGGTTTTAATCGGCTTCTCAGTTTTTTTATTTAGAATAATTAAAAATTATTTATTATATTTGTCCTCACTTTAGTGAAGGAAACATGCAAAAAGTAAAAAAACACACCGGTATACGAATTTTTTTCTTAGCCCTGTTTTTGGGTTATTTTGCCGACATTACATTTTTTACTCATAGCCATATTACCCACGGAGTTACTATTGTCCATTCGCATTTTTCTTGCCCGCTTCCGACAAATAAGGATTCCCGATCCTCCCAACACGATCATTCGGCTAATGCATTAATCCTGATCGCTCATGCGCAGATGTGGCACAGTCTGGTCCAAACTTCTCCGGAAATCCCGGACCTGCCATGTACCCGGCATATCACTTATTATACAGAAACCACCGGCACTCCGGAACCGATCTCCATTCCTCATTTTCACCTCAGAGGCCCTCCTGTAAAAACGTTATGATTTCAACGGCACTTTGCCGAAGGGTATCCAATTGCTTACCGAAAACGGAAACTTTGTCTCTGCCTACAACGAATCCACAGAAACGAAGTTTTCCCGGATATACTTTGTATACCTATCGGTAAGCCAAACTTTCTATCGTTAAACTTTATAAATTTCTATTACCATGCGTTTATTTTTCTTATTTCTGCTCTTACTTGGGTCGGTCCATCACTCTATAGCGGATCATTTTACAGATAAAAAAACGAAAACCGATACCAACCTCACAGGCCATGTCATCGATAAAAATACCGGAGAACACATTCCTTTCTTCACTGTCAGCCTGAAAGGTACAACACTTGGAACAGCGACAGACGAAACCGGCCACTATTTTCTAAAAAACCTACCGATCGGTACCTATACTATCCGGGTAAACGGAGTAGGCTACCGATCGGCAGAAAAACAAATTACCCTCAGGCAAGGAGAAACCCACGAACTTAATTTTGAAGTGGAAGAAGACATGATCCAGTTGGAAACCGTAGTGATATCGGCCAATAAAAACGAAACAAACCGGCTGGAAGCACCGATAGTGGTCCATGTAATGACTCCGAAATTATTCGAAAATACCAATTCGGTATGCCTGGCCCAAGGACTCAGTTTTCAGCCCGGTCTTCGGGTAGAAACTAATTGCCAGAACTGTGGCTTCCAGCAAGTCCGCATAAACGGTCTGGACGGTCCCTATACCCAGCTGCTTTTAGACGGAAAAGCTTTATTCAGTTCATTAAACGGTGTATACGGTATCGAACAAATTCCAACCGGAATGATCGAACGTGTCGAAGTTATGCGCGGTGGTGGTTCTGCTCTCTATGGTGCCAACGCCATCGGT